>JAICUM010000818.1 GCA_025935855.1 Pirellulales bacterium
GCATGCGTCGCCGCGCGCAGCCGCCGAAACGTCTCGACCACCTCCTCGAACGGCGGATACGCCGCCGGGTCATCCACCGGCTCGCTCCCCCAATCGAACAGCGGCTTCCACGCATGCACCGGATTGGGCGTTCCATGCAGCATCTGCTGCAGCCGCCCCTCGACCACCGCCAAGTGCCCGGCAATCCACATCGCATGATTCCCGCCCCATGGCCCAGGCCGCAACAGCGGAGCATCCTTCATCTCGCCGAGATGCGTCATCCCCATATCGCTGAACTTCAGCGCAATCCGAATTCCATCGATCGCTCTCATCGCTTATCCTCGCTTCCACGCTGCATCCCTTGGTAATAAGACCGAGTCGTATAGGTCGAAATCGTAACCCTGCCCCGCCCTTCCAAAGCTTATATTGCATTCCGAACGTGGACCTACCGCAAGCCGCGAATTAAGATCGCGCTTTCCGGTAATCTCCCGCAACCCACCAGCGTCGCAGGAAACTTCTCATGCATCGCCGAGTCTTATCACTCCCGCGCACGCTCGCACTCCTCTTGCTCGTCGTGGCTTCACCCTCAGCCAGCGCCGACAACATTCACTTCAATACCGATACCGGAGTGATGACCATCGACGGCAGCGACACGACCAGCTTCTTCGGCGTGCCCGTGCAAACATCCATCGTGAACGGAACACAGCAGTTTCGCTTCCTGGGCGGATTGAGCTTCCTTTCGTCCGACGTCGTCACCGCCAGCGGCTCGCGGCCGCTCTCGCTCTGGTCCGGCAACGACATCTTCGTTAACTCAGGCGCTCAGTTCAACTTCGACGCCTCCGGCACGACCGGCCAGCTCGGCGGCGGCAACGGCGCCAGCGGCGCCAATGGCGGGAATTCGGGCGGCGGCGGCAGCGGTGGCAGCGGCGGCAACGGCGGCGGCGGGGGAGCGGGTGGAAACCGCTTCAATTGCGATACATTCGGTTGCAGCATGTATGAGTCAGGCGATTTCGGCTCCTTCGGGTCCGCCGGCGCACTCGGCGCCAACGGCGCGACCGGCGGCACGGGCTCCGCGGGGACGAGCGGCACAGCAGGTTTTAATAACTCAAGTGGCGTCGGCAGCCCTGGTGCAGCGGGCGGCGGCGGGGGCGGCGGCGCGCGTGGCGATACAGCAGGCGCCGGAGGAATTTTCGGCGTCGGAGGAGCGGCGGGAAGCAACTTCGCCGGCGGAGGAGATGGTTCCGCGGGTATCGTTGGATTGTCAGCCGGCAGCGGCGGCACGAGCGGAACGAACGGATCGTCCGGCGGCAACGGACAAGGCGGGCTGAACTCCGTTTCCGGATTCTTTCTCTCCGGCGGCGCTGGTGGTTCCTCAGGCGGCGGAGGCGGTGGCGGCGGTGGCGGCGGAGGTGGCGCCGGCGGCGGTGGCGGTGGCGGAGGCGGTGGAGGCGGCGCGGGAGGCAACGTCGTCTCCAGCCAAGACGGCGGCCTCGGCGGCACGGGCGGCAAAGGCGGTAGCGGCGGCGCCGGCGGAAATGGATCGGCCGGCCGAACGGGCGGAAGCGCCGGCGCTGGCGGCGC
>JAICUM010000618.1 GCA_025935855.1 Pirellulales bacterium
AAGCACGAGCGACCCCACCGAATCGGGGCTCGTCGGGCTGGCCATGTCGCCAGTCACCAGCGACCGCGGGCAGCTTTCGGCGAAGCAAACTTCGGTGAACCCGAACTTCGCGGCGGTGATCGTTCAGATGCTCAAGGAAGCGGATGTGCAAGAAGGCGACCGCGTGGCCATCGGCTGCTCCGGCTCATTTCCCGCGCTGAACATTTGCGCGTACGCCGCTTGTGAGACGCTCAAGCTGGAGCCCCTGGTGATTTGCAGTGCCAGCGCCTCCGAGTGGGGCGCCAACGTGCCGGCACTTATGTGGCCCGACATGGAGCGGCTGCTCAACAAAGAGAAGCTCATCGACATCAAGTCGATCGCCTGTTCGATCGGCGGCGTGCAGGACCGCGGCTTCGGCCTGACCGAAGAAGGCATCAAGCTGGTAAAGGCGTGCATTGAACGCAACGGCCTGGAAAAGTTTCACGTTGAGGAAGCCGTGCCGATCACCTCGCCGAAGGCGCTGGAGAACCTGAAGGAGGATTTCACCAAGAACATCGATGAGCGGATGGCCAAGTACAAAGACGCGGCCGAGGGGATGCCGATCAAGGCGTACATCAACATCGGCGGCGGCACGATCTCCGTCGGCAAGAACATCGGCAAGCGCACGTTCCATCCGGGCTTGAACAAGAAGGCTCCGCCCGACATCCGCCGCGTGGACGGCGTGATGCCGCGGTTCAGCAAGGCCGGCGTGCCGGTGATTCACCTGGTACACATCAACTCGCTGGCCAACAAATACACGTTGCCGCTGGAGCCGCCGAGCATGCCGTCGCTGGGCGAGGGCGGGGTGTTCAAGGCGGTGGATTACTCGAAGCCGCTCGTGGCCGGCGTGCTGGCGTTCATTCTGTTGTGCCTGTATGGGTTCATCCGCACGGACGTCGGCTTCCGGATTCTGCGCACCTCGCCGACGACGCGGCATCGGGATCTGCACCCCGAGCCGATGGTGTAGCGGCGGCATTTAGCCGTCGTATCGAAGATGGCGCCATGGCTTCACGGCGGCTGGAAGCCGCCGCTACCTGCGCCGGCGGCGCCAGACGAGGATCGCCGCGGGGGCTGTTGCGAGCGCCAGGAAGGCTGCGCCGGATGCTTCGGGGACGGCCGCCGCGTACAACCCGATGTTATCGAGATGGGATGTCGTTTTCGCGTCGGTATAGTTGCCGCGAATCTGAAGGTCCGCGATATTTGCCAGCGCGGCTTGGAGTTCGGCCTCGGTCGCCGGCTGCGTCGCTGGCGAAAATAGCAGCTTCCTCCAACCCGCCGAGGCCACCAGGGGCGCGGTGAAGTGGTTGTAAGAACCGTTGGGGAAAACGGGCCCAGAATAATACAGCGTTAGCCCGCTCATCGCAGTGCTGCTGAGTTTGATGTCCCAGTCATCATTGTTCGAGTAGTAGTTGCCGGCAAAATTCTCGATGCGAAAGTCGTACTGCAGCGAGCCGCCGTACGCGTCGGAATGGTTGCCCAACAGCGGACTCCCGTCTCCGGGGGACGCGTCAAAATACCAGGTGCTTGTATTCGCGCCGGCATCGGGAGCGACCAGGTTGCCGCCCAGATTGCCGCCGGTTGGCTGCCAAATTGCTCCAGTGCCGACAGCGGCGCCGTTGGTTGCAGTCCATCCATCACGACTCGTGTCGAAGGTGCTCAACACAAGCGGATTGGCGAAGGCGACGCTAGTTAGAGCCGTTAGTCCGCCGACAAGAAGCGCTTTGAACAATCGCACAGAAGCGCAGGGCGTCATAATTGACTTTCTTTCCGAGCAGCTAGGTCAGGGCTGAAGATTGCCGGACATGATAATTGTGCATCCCGCCAATTGCAAATTTTCCAGCCGCGTATAATTGACCATGCGCCTGCGGCCTCGCGGCGGTCGCGATTCAGTGGTTTGATTAAAGGACAGACCGACGTTTCCATGAGATACCTGGTACGAGCAAAGTTGAAACCAGAACGCTCGGCGGCTTTGCGCAAGGCGATTGACGAGAAGACTTTGGGTCGCGGATCGGTGGCCGGCGATGAATACCTGCGGAACATGCAGGACGCCCGGCTGGGCGAGGATGGCACGGCCCGCTGGGTCGAGGTGTGCTACTGCCCAACGCCGCTCGAGGAAGAACGACCGTACTGGGAAGAGTTCTTCGACTTGGTGAAAGTGCAGGACGCCCATGCCCGCAAGAATTGCCGCGACGAGAACGGCACGGAACCGTGGGCCTGCGGGGAGTGCGACTGCACGGCGCGGCTGGAAAGCCGTCTGCAAAAATGGGGCTGCCCGTTCTTGCCGGCGCTGCACGCGGCGGACATAAAAGAGGCATGAATGCCAATGCCGTCCGCAACGTTCTGCTGTTCCTAGCCGCCGCGATTGTCCCTTCGATTTCCGCTCACGCGGAATCCTGGATTCGCGTGGACCAAATCGGCTATCTGCCGAACGATCCGAAGATCGCGATTCTTTCCAGCGACGAACCGCTCAGCGGCGAGTTTCACGTCGGCGATTTTCATGCCGACATCGGCGCCGACCAAGGCGCCTGGGGACCGTTCAAGCACAACTATCGGCTCGACTTCACCAAGCTGAAGGCCGCCGGTCAGTACGCGATCGAATTCAACAATGTCAAATCGCCGCGCTTCGCCATCGGCGATGACGCTTACAAAAACGTCCCGGCGAAGCTGCTCGAGTTCATGCGGCTACAGCGGTGCGGCGACAATCCCGTTACCGGCAAGAAGTGCCACCAAGAGGACGCGTTCGACGAGGAGAGCGGCGAAACGTTCGACATGGTCGGAGGCT
>JAICUM010000599.1 GCA_025935855.1 Pirellulales bacterium
AGCGACCAGTCGCAAAAGACTCCCGACCCCCTGCGGCGGCCGTTAGCCGGTGACGTCCAGTTGCGAACCGACGGCCGCGCTGGAGAAGAGCTGCGAGAGGTCGAGCGAACCGTCCTCGCCGGGGTTGTTGATGGCGTCTTGCAGCGCAGATTTGAACTTGGCGGGGTCCACGCCGAGCGCCTGAAGAATGTCGTCGAGGCTGCCGTCTTGCTGCGTCTGGTCGCCGTCAACGCCGCCGGCTCCGCCCCCGCCATGATGGTGATGGCCGCCGTGCGGATGGGCGGCTTTGAAGTCCTGGTCGATCTTGTCGGTATCGACGCCGGCGTCTTTGAGGACCTTCGTCACTGCGTCGTGAATGGCGCCAGGCTCGGGCCGGCTGTCGCCGCTTTGGCTGCGGACGTCGTTGACGGCGTCCTTCACCTTTTCGAGCAGGTCTGAAAGGTCTGTGCCGGAGTAGCCCTGCTCCTCGAGTTCATTGGCGAGAAAACCCTCGGGGCCTTGGGCCGCGTTTTGGGCCGGCGGCTGAACGCCGGGAACGGTCGAGCTGCCATCGTCGATCAGGTCGCTGGCATCGTTGCCGGTGGATGAGGAGTTTAGGTAAGCGAACAGCGTGTTGGAAGAGTTGGCGCCGACGGATGAGATGGACATGGAAAGCCCTCGCAAGCGTTTGGCCGAGTTCGGCTTCCTCACCACGCGAGAAAGGAAGCTGGCCGCTGATGAGAGATCATCGGCGTTTGCGAGGGGGTGGGCGCGACGGGTTGCGGATTTGTAGTGGGCGGGGGTGATAGCTAGGGGCAAAATGGGCCAAAAAACGCGGCGCGATCATCTGTCATAGATGGGAGCCGCCGTTGGGATGACGGACCCGCAAGAAGTTTGTGCGCTTGTTCATTGGAAGTGCCTGCAGGCGGCGGATTTGATCGATGAGCGCGCGCTCTGATTCCTTCGCTAGCGCCGACTTCTTGCTAGGCGTCTTTTTGACCTTTTTGCTCAAGCGTCTTTTCCAATATTTCCAAGACGGCCCGATCGCGATCGCGGTTCGCGGCTCGTTTGCTCGCGATGATGTCGGCCAGGCTCGCGACGTATAGTTTGTATTGACCGAACTCGATCAGCTCCGCTCGAGACCGCAATCCTTCGAAAGAGCGAATGCCGTCAATTCTAGCCATGAAGTCAAGCTGAAGGCCCTGATCGTCGTTAGCGAGACGATACAAGCCCGACACGGGATAGTACGGTTGGAAGATCGTGGCGGCAAAGTCCCTGGCCACCGCCTTCAATTTCGTTAAGTTGGTCGGCGTCTTGCGGAACATGAAATCGATGTCGAGCGTCGTCACAGGAGCGCCATGGAGGGCAGCGGCCGCGTTTCCGATCATAACCGCTTCCAGGCGGTGATCGGCAAAGGATTTGGCGATCTTATTGAGGAGCGGTTCCGCGTTCATCGGTGGCAGTGAGGTGGATTCGCGATGGGCCGTGAGAGCGTTTCACTATGATATTATGAGAATCGATTTCCGGGAGCCGCGTAATGTTTCAGATTCTCATTCGAGATTTGGACGAGAACGTTTTCGCTGCCTTGAACGCCCGAGCGTCTTTCCACGGTCGCTCCCTTGAAGAAGAGGTTCGTGCGATCCTGGTTTCCGCGACCAGCTATTCTGCCGAGGAAGCGCGGCGGAGTTCGCGCCGTTGGCAACGTCGATTTGCCGGCCGAAAGATGAGCGATAGCGCCGAACTACTACGGGAGGATCGTGGATGGTGATCGTGCGGTAATTCATTGGAATGTCGCTAAGATTTGCCGGCCCTATCAGCTAAGGCGTTGCCCCTCTAAAATCGCTGGCTTCTCTGGTGGACGAGGGCGGTCGGCGGATTCATGGCGAAGCTTTCTTACAAAGACGCGGGCGTGGACCTGGCGGTTTATGAGCAGTCGATGGCGCGGCTGCCGCGGCTGATGCGGCGCACCCATTGCCCGCGGGTGATTGATTGGCCGGGGGGGTTTGCCGGGCTGTTTCGCATGGACTTCGCCGGCGGGCTGTTTGCGCGGAACTACAAGCAGCCGGTGCTCGTCTCCTGCACCGACGGCGTGGGGACGAAGCTGAAGGTCGCCCAGATGTTGGGGCGGCACGATACGGTGGGCATCGACCTGGTGGCGATGTGCGTGAACGACGCGATTTGCTGCGGGGCGGAGCCGCTGTTTTTTCTGGACTACGTGGCGATGGCTGAGGACGATCCCGATTTGCTGGAGGCGATCGTCGCCGGCATTAGCGCGGGGTGTTTGGAGTGTGATTCGGCCCTGATGGGGGGCGAGACGGCGATCATGCCGGACTTGTACCAGAAGGGGGATTACGATCTCGCGGGGTTCTGCGTCGGCGTTGTGGAAGAGTCGCGGATGCTGGACGGGAAGGCGGCGATTCCTGGCGACGTGGTGATTGGCATCGCATCGAGCGGGCTGCACTCCAATGGGTTCAGCCTGGTGCGGAAGATTGTGTTCGAGCACGCGGGGCTGAAGGCGGATGGCCGCGTGGACTTCAGCGAGAAGAGCGTCGGCGAGGTACTGCTGGAGCCGACGCGACTGTATGTGCGGGCCGTGCGGAATGTGTTATCGCACTACAAGGTGAAGGCGGTGGTGCATGGGATCGCGCACATCACCGGCGGCGGGCTGCACGAGAACTTGGCGCGGGTGCTGCCGGGGAATGTGGATGCGGTGATCGATCGCGGGAGCTGGAGCGTGCCGGCGGTGTTCGAGTGGCTGCAGCGGTTGGGGGACGTGGAGGACGAGGAGATGTTCCGCGTGTTCAATATGGGCGTGGGGCTGGCGCTGGTGGTGAGCGAGTATTACGCGGAGAGCATTGTGCAGCAGGTGCGGTCCATGGGGATGGAGAGTTGGCGGATTGGGCGCGTGGTGGGAGGATGCGGCGAAGTTCGCTGGGCGTGATGGGTGGCACTGCTGGCTTGCCCAGCAGTCGACGCCGGATACCCACTTCACA
>JAICUM010000381.1 GCA_025935855.1 Pirellulales bacterium
ATGGACGCCGGCAATGGCGATGAAGCGCTGCGCGAGGTGGCGCTCGACCTCGCCGAGGGCGCGGACAGCGTGATGGTCAAGCCGGGAATGCCGTACCTGGACATTGTGCGCCGCGTGAAGGACGCATGTGGAGCGCCGACGTTCGTGTACCAGGTGAGCGGCGAATACGCGATGTTGGCCGCGGCGGCGCAGCAAGGATGGCTGGATCGCGAGAAGGTGATGCTCGAAAGCCTGCTGGCGTTCAAACGCGCCGGAGCGGATGGCGTGCTGACGTATTTCGCGCTGGATGCGGCGAAGCTGCTGCGGCAGGCTAAGTAGTCGTACTAGCCGCGGAGCTACGCTCCGGCGGGGTAGTGGGTGTGGGTTTGCCAGCCGCGCCAGCGGAGCGGAGCGCCGCGGGGAGTGCCGCGGTTGTGGGTGTAACACGTTAGCAGCGACGCGAACGTCTTCCAAAACACAAGATGAGTGAGCGTCGCGAGCCACAGCAACACGAGTGGGCTGACCGAATTATTCTTGCGGATGATCAGCCGGTAAACGATATACGCGATCAGCCAGAGCGCGGTGATGCGGACGGAGGCGCGGAGGCCCACGAACGCGCCGACGACCGCGGCGGCCCAGGCGAGGTTGATGAGGCGCTCTGACGATTGTTGATTCCGCAGCCGCCAGTAGCCGGCGGCGATGATCCACGGGGCGGCGGCCCAAGCGGCGCCGAGCACGGCGTCCACCGGCGCTTTGATTTCCGGAATGCGGAAAAAGCCTGGGGCGCGCTCGAAATACAAATGCCGCCATTGCCAGGCGCAGAAGAACGCGAGGATGAGGCTTGTGACCGAAAGCTTGAGCGGAACGCGCTCGCGATCCTGATCGATAAGCGCCATCGCCATGAGCGCGGACAACACGATGGCGTGATAGGCATAAATGCGGATCACGATCCAATTGGGGTTCCACACGGTATCCAACGCACTGGCGACGTCCGCAAACGGTCCACCGGGAAGATTGGTGCCGGCGGTGAAAAGTTCTCGGTAGGCCAGCAGCAGGAACGCGGCGCCCATCGCCGCTTCAACAATCGCATAGCGCGGCGAAATGGGTTGCCCGCAATCGCGGCAGCGGCCACGCAACCACAGCCAGCCGAGCACCGGGACGTTATCGCGCGGGCGGATCGCGTGACCGCAATTAGGGCAGTGCGAGGGCTTCCACACGACCGACATGCCGCGCGGCATGCGATAGGCAACGACGTTCAGAAAGCTCCCAACGCAGGCGCCGATGAAACCGAGCCAAAGGGCGGTGACAAAATCCAACACGCGGCAATGTTCCGTCTTAGAAAAGGACTTGCGCAAGTGTAGTCTGCTCGCTCCCCGAGCACATCGCCTTTCGCGGAGCGAAAGGCCTACACTTGGCGGGGGTGATGTTCCAAGTTTACAATCGCGCGTCGACGCGCTTCCTCCTGACAAGGTCGGATAATTGCGTGCCTAGCCGGACCGCCACGCGGTCCGGGATTGCGGCGCCAATCCCGGAGGGCGTGGCCCTTCGGCTAGTGGTGTTGAAATGAAGTAAGTGATGTTGAATTGCCAACGTTAGCACAGATGAGGAATTGGACCATGAATCTCCGAGTTCAACGACTGGCGTCCTGGCGTCTTTTTGTAGCATGTTTGGCCGTGTTGGCGACGGCCATTGCGGCCGGTCAGTCATTCGCGGCCGATTCGAAAGTGGATGCGGAGAAGGAAAAAGGCTTCACGCCGCTGGTGAAGGACAGCAGCCACGACGGATGGGTCGGCTACGCCAAAAAGGAGTGGCCGAAGGGCTGGGAGGTGAAGGATGGCGTACTGCACCGGGCCGAAGGCGGCGGCGACATCATGACGGAGAAAGAGTACGGCGACTTCGACCTGCGGTTCGACTGGAAGATTTCCGAAGGCGGCAACAGCGGCGTGATGTATCGCGTGAAGCCGGGGATGCAGCCGGCGTACCACACGGGTCCGGAATACCAGGTGCTGGACAACGCCAGGCACCCAGACGGCAAGAACAAGGTGACGAGCGCCGGCAGCATTTACGCCCTGTACCCGCCCGAGAAGGACGTCGCGAAGCCGGCCGGCGAGTGGAACTCAGGCCGCATCACGATCGAGCACAACCGGCTGACGCACTACCTCAACGGCGAGAAGGTCGCCACGGCCGAGCTGGGTAGCGACGACTGGAACAAGCACGTCGCCAACAGCAAATTCGCGCTGTGGACCGGCTTCGGCAAGGCGGCCCGCGGGCACATTGTGCTACAGGATCATGGGAACGAAGTGTGGTACCGGAATCTTCGGATTAAGGACTTGGATGGAAAGGCCGCGAAGGCGCCCGCCACGGCGGATCGTTGACTCGCGGAGTGTGAGAACACGATGTGTGCCATGCCCACGTCTTCGTGGGCATGGGCCCTCGGCCGAATACATGCCCACGTCGGCGGACCTGCGTGGGCATGGCACGCCTTAACTTGAGAAAATTCCATCAATGAGCCGTCGGTCAGTGACCGGCGGCTAATTTTTTTCCCTGCGGTGCAAGGCCGCCCCCAGCCGAAATATCTCCATGACCGGCACAGCTTCACAGCCGCGGCCGGTCAACGTGAAAGGGGGATGGCATGGGGGGGTGTTTGCGCTTGGCGCCGTGGTCGGCTGTGCGCCGGCCGGACGTGCGCTGGCTGATGGCAGTGCTGGCGTTGACGCTGTTGGCGTCAGCCGCCGCACGAGCTTCTGAATCGACCGAGGCTTCCACGTCCGACGCGACGCGCGATGAAGCCCGCCAGCTCATTCCAATGGCGAAGATCGACCCGCAGTACCGGGACACGGTGCGCGCGGTCGTCGGCGATCCGACGCTCTTCCGGCGAATGCCCACCAACGTGATCGACTGCCGGCCGCAGCTCTACACGTTCCTCGTGCAAAACCCGGAAGTGCTGGTCGAATTGTGGCGAGAGCTGGGCATCAGCAAGGTGCAGCTCACCCGGATCGACGAGAAGACATTCCGGCTTGAGGATGGCGCCGGCACGACGGGCAAGCTGGTCATCGTCGAGCAAGCGTGCGACGTGAACGCGCAGAATCGCATCGTGATGTACGCCCAGGGAACTTACGACGGCAAACCGTTTCCGCGGCCCGTCACCGCACAGTGCGTGTTGGTGCTCACCAGTGGGTCGATGGACGAGACGAATGGCCGGCGGTATGTCGCCTCGCGGCTGGACTCGTTCGTGAAGCTCGATCGGGCGAGCCTGGAGCTTGTGGCCAAGGTGCTGCAACCGTTCGTCGGGCAGACGGCGGACCGAAATTTCGCCGACACGCTCTCATTCGTGTCGAACCTCTCGTACACGGCGGAGAAAAAGCCGGAGGCGGTCGCGCAGCTTTCGACCGAGATGAAAAACGTCGATGAGCCGCGGCGTAAGGAGCTCGCGAAGTTGGCCTACGAATGCGCGGATTTTGGCCGCCAGTGGCAGGCGAAGCGGGGGCCTGAGGCCGCTAAAGAAGCGACTTTCCAGCGTTAGTTGCCGGCTTGGGCGGCACAATCGCGAGAGACGGCACAACTGGCCGCCCTTTTCGGGAGGCGTTTTCGCGGCAGTCAGCCGCACGAGCCATTTTCTTGACAGTTTGGCGCGGTCCCAGCCACGATGGATTGTCGGACCGGGTGCGCGTTTAGGTCGTCGCCTCGGATGCCATCAGGAACAGAGGGGACGCTCCGTGTACCGGACTTCTGCGCTCACGCCGTTTTTTTGTATCACTCGGCCGGCATGCGTTCTAACCGCAGGGCTACTTGCCCTCTGCGTTCCATCGCGCGCTCGGGCGACGATCATGACTGCCGGAAACGTAACGCCGGCGCCGCCGTCCGCGGGCGGAAGCGTCGCGGGGCCGTTATTGGTTGGCGACACCACGTTTGGACAGGTGGGAATCACCGGCGTCCCGCTCAATGTGACCGGCTCGAGTATCACGCTCGGCCAGTCGGCCGCCGGTATTGGCAGCGTGAGTGTCTCGGGCGCCGGCTCGTCGCTCAGTTCCGCCAATGACATCAACGTCGGCAACGCCGGCGCCGGCAACCTGGTCGTCTCACAACCCGCGGTGATTAGCGCTGCAGACGATCTCTTGGTCGGCATTGCTGACGGTTCAACCGGCAACGTCTTTTTGGACGCCTTCGGAACTTTGGCCAACATTACCGATACCGTGGACGTCGGCCAGGCGGGAACCGGGCTCGTTCAAGTAACTGGCGGCGCACGGCTGAATGCGGCCGTCGGGATTATCGGCCAAAGCGCGACGGGCGAGGGCACGGTCACGGTTTCGGGCAATGGCTCGATCTGGCATCAGTCCGGTACGATCACCATCGGCGAAGCCGGGCGGGGCGTCATGCAGGTTCTTTCCCAGGGCCACGCCGAGACCACCAACGCCATCCTCGGCAATCAGGCTAATAGCAGCGGCACAATGAGCGTTACGGGAGTTGGCTCCGATTGGGATATCGCGGGCTTTCTGACAATGAGCGCTTCGGGGCAAAGCACGCTGAACGTCGTGGATGGCGGCCGAGTCTCCGCAACAGGGGCGACGCGGATGGGCACGGCCGCGGCCGGCGAGGGCCGCGTTGTCGTCAGCGGCGCCAACTCGCTGTTTAGTACCGGCTCAACGATGTCTGTCGGCGAAACGGGGTATGGGGCGTTACGAATCACGACCGGAGGACGGGCGACTTCCGGGAATGCAGTCGTCGGGGACAACACCGGCTCGCGCGGCGAGGTGTTGGTCGACGGCATCAATTCAACCTGGGCGATTACAGGCACGCTTTTAATCTCGGACCCCGGCGAGGCGACGGTGACCGTTTCTAGCGGCGGCTTGTTGAGCACGACCGGCGCCATCACCGTGGGAGCCGCGGGGGAACTGCTCCTTTCGGGCGGCCGAGTGCAAATTGCCGGCGGCCTCGG
>JAICUM010000798.1 GCA_025935855.1 Pirellulales bacterium
GAGCTTGAACATCGCCGGCAGCGGCAGCCACACGCCGCGAGTCAACCGCATCGGCCAGGCCGATTACAAAAGCCACCACAACGATCGTCTTGCCTACGGCCTGCATGTCAGAATCCTTCGAGAATGACGCCCGCTTCAATCGGTTCAGTTTACAACTAACCACCGCGCCCTGGCAATTCTTTTCCTCTCGGACTTCCTGTCGGATGAACCTACTGTTTACCGTGCGAGTTACGCCAGACGGGAGTCGGCCGTCGGGCGCCTAACGCGGCGATTTCTGCCATGCCGCCGGCTTGCCCGGCCGGTTGCTGACGCTGGCTTATAGATACGGCTCGCCCGAGAACGACCGCCTGCGTCCGTCGTCCGCCCGACCGCCGGAGGCGGTTGGGCGGGCGGCGGACGGGGCGGAGAAAAGCCAAGGGGCCGCCCTTCTTCGATTAGACAGCCAACGTGAACCTCCCGCGGGCAAGCCGCGGGCATCGTGTGTCACAGAGAACGCCCCGGCTTGATGATTTGGCCCGGCCGCCTACAATCAAGCCTGCTTCGTGCCCGGTTGCAGGAGAGAACATTGATCACCATGAACGCCCGCTTTCTGCGTTGGAACGACCTGACATTCGTCGTCGTTGCCCTGGGTCTGTCTGTGGCAAGCGCCGACGATTGGCCGCAATGGCGCGGGCCAACGCGCGACGGCGTGTGGCACGAAACCGGCGTCGTTGAGAAATTCAAATCCTCGCACCTGACGCCTCGCTGGCGCGTGCCGATCTCCAGCGGATATAGCGGTCCCACCGTCGCCCACGGCCGCGTCTACGTTACCGACCGCGTCGAAGAGCCGAAGCAAATCGAACGCGTACACTGTTTCGATTGGAAAACGGGCAAAACTATCTGGTCGCATACCTATGATTGTCCGTATCGTGATATCAGTTACACGGCTGGCCCGCGGGCGGCGGTGACCATCGATGAAGACCGTGCTTACTCGCTGGGCGCCATGGGCGACCTGTTTTGCTTCGATGCCGCCGGCGGCAACGTGCTGTGGCAACACGATCTCGACCGCGAATACAAGGTGCGCATGCCCATCTGGGGCCTCGCAGCCTCTCCCCTCATTGAGGGCGATCTGGTGATTTTGCAAATTGGCGGTGAGAATGCCTGCCTGGTCGCGCTCGACAAAGCAACCGGCAAAAAACGCTGGCGAGCATTGCCGGACGACGCCTCGTATTCAGCCCCCATCATCATCGAACAGGCGGGACGCCGAGTGCTGATCTGCTGGACCGGGCAGCATGTCGTGGGTCTCGATCCGTCCACCGGCAAGCTCCTGTGGAGTTATCCGTTTCCGCCCTCGCGGATGGTGCTGGCCATCGCCACGCCGGTGGTCGAGAAAGATCATCTCTTCGTGACGGCCTTTTACGATGGCTCGCTCATGCTGCGGCTAGATGAGAAAAAACCGGCGGTCGAAAAAATCTGGCGCCGCGTGGGACCGGACGAGCGGCACACCGATAGCTTGCAGTCAATCATGGTCACGCCCTACTTGAAAGACAATTACATTTATGGTGTCGACAGCTACGGCGAACTGCGTTGTCTGGAAGGCGATACCGGCGATCGAGTTTGGGAAAGCATTGAGCCAATTCCGGCCGACTATCAAGCCAACCCACGCCTCCGCCGCTGGTTCAACATTCACA
>JAICUM010000234.1 GCA_025935855.1 Pirellulales bacterium
AAGACGCCGGTACGGGGTTAGAGGTTGTTGGCGATCAGGCGGGTGGGGGAAGGGCCGGCGGGGTTTTTTATGCCGGGGGTGACGTTGTGGGCGAAGTTGTTGTTGGCGATGAGGAAGCGGTCGGCGCCCTCTTCGACTTCGCAGCCGTGGGATTGGTAGTCGCGCACGGCTTCGCGGCCGGAATGGCAGGCGGTGATGAGAACGTCGCGTGACTCGCGGCCGAGGAGGATGCCGGGGAACGTGTTTTTCTTGCCGCCGAATTCGGGGCTGCTGTTGGCGTGAAAGTGCATGCCGGTGACGGCGATGCTGCGGCCGCGGATGTGGATGCCGGCCTGGTGGGAGCCGGTCGAGAAGCCGCCGGTGAAGGTGGCGCCGCGGACTTCGGGGCCGAGGTCGATGTTCGAAGCGGCCGTGCGGGTGGCGTGGACGAGCGTGTTGGTGAAGTAGAAATGCTCGCCGGCTTCGAGGCGGATGGCTTCGCCGTCGGGGTAGTCGGCTTCGAGGTCGTCGAAGGTGAAGAAGCTGGGGTTGTTCTCGGCGCCGAGCGTGTTGTGGCCCCAGAGGGCTTTGCCGCCGACGGCGACGAGGTAAATGTTCTGGCCGCTGACGGTGTGAACGTAGCCGTCGATGTCGAGGCCGGTGATGCCTTCGTGGCGGGCGCCGCCGTGGACCAAGCCCGAGAGGCGGAGGACATCGCTGCGGCCGCCGCCTTCGCCGCCGCCGGTGGCTCGGCCGTAGTGCCGGCCGCGGTAGCTTTCGAAGCGGCAGTCGGTGAGCGTGACGCAGTTGAAATTGTGGAAGTGCCAGGCGTTCCAGCCGGCGATGCCCCACACGTCGTGGCAGTGGAACTGGGCGACGTAGCGGCCGGCGAGGGTGTGGCCGCCGCGTTTTTCGGTTTCGTCGAAGCAGAGATGGCGGACGGCGTTGCGGTAGAGGGAGGCGGCGGCTTCGAATTTGACGGTGTCGAAGTCGCCGACGGGGGCGAGCGTGGAGGCGGCGCCTTCGCCCGAGAGGACGATGCTGCTGGCGGCGACGTGGAGCGAGGCGGTGGTTTTGTACCGGCCGGGCGGGAGGAGGACGATGCCGCCGCCGGCTTTGGCGGCGGCGTCGATCGTGGTTTGGATGGCGGCGGTGTCGTCGGCGGAGCCGTTGCCGACGGCGCCGTGGTGTTTGACGTTGAAGGATGGGGCGGGGGGTGATGCGGGCGTTTGGGAGGTGGTTTCGGCGCTGGCGCTGGCGAGCTTGGCGCTGGCGTAACCTCCGGCCAATAGGCCGGAGGCTCGCATGAATTGGCGGCGGTGGGAGTCGGGGGAGTGGTGCATCTGACGGGCGGTTTTCTTTTGAACCGCGGGCTAGCGCCCGGCGGCTGATGGGATTAGCCGGAACGCGCTCGCGTCCGGTTCGCTTCGGTGGCAAGTGAGCGATGGCGTTTAGGCGAGTTCGGCGCGGATTGTTTCGAGCAGTCGCTTGGTGGCTTTCACGCCTTCGACTTCGGAGAGCTTGTCGCCCTCGTATTCGATGCCGAGGTAGCCGTGGAAGTTGGCCTTGGCGACGATGCCGAGCATGCGGCGGTAGTCGATCGTGGCTTCATTGCCGTGGTCGTCGAAGCCGTAGCTTTTCGCACTGACGCCTTTGGCGAAGGGCATCATCTGGGCGACGCCCTCGTAGCGGTCGTAGCCCTTGGCGAAATTGCCGAAGTCGGGGAGCGTGCCGCAGTTCGGCAGGTTGACGCCGCGGACGACCTTCACCATCCACTGGCCGTCGGAGGAGATGTGGCCGTGGTTTTCGATGATGACGTTGATCTGGTGCTCGGCGCCGATTTCGGCGAGGCGGCGGAGGCCGTCGATCACGAGGCGAGCTTGCTCGTCGGGGGTGAGCTTTTCGTCGGAGAAGGCGTTGACGCGGATCGTCTGGCAGCCGAGGAGTTTGGCGGCTTCGATCCAGCGGCGATGGTTTTCGACGGACTGGAGGCGGAGCTTTTCGTTGGGGTCGCCGATGTTGCCTTGGCTATCGACAGTGATGAGCACCGGCGTAACGCCTTCGTCCTTGGCACGCTTGCGGAGCTCGGCGAGGTAGGCTTTGTCGGAGACTTTGTCCATGAAGAACTGGGCGGAGTATTCGAGGGCGTCGATGCCGCAGTCGCGCTTGGTGACTTTGGCGACGTCGAGGTGGCGGAGCTTCTTGCCGAAGAGGGAGCGGTTGAAGGACCACTCGCCGAGGGAGATTTTGAAGAGGGGTTGGGGCTCCGCGGCGGCGGCGATCGCGGTGAGCGGCGCGCGGAGAAGCGTTGCCGCGGCTGACGTGACGGCGGCCGTTTGGATGAAGCGTCGGCGAGAAATGTGTGAATCGTTCATGAAGGAATTGGCTCGTCGTAAGAGTTAAACGCGGAGAAAAATATTTTTGCGGTAGAGAACGTACAGGAGCAGCCATTCGGTGGCGACGACTGAGAGGGCTGCCCAGAACGGTTTGGCCGACGTGGCATGATCGATGAGGCCGCCGAAGAGTCTTTGGGCGGTGTGATCGTAGTCGATAAATCCGCGCGACATGTAAATGAGAATCGAATTGCTGCCGATGACGACCAACGGGAATGCCGCGGCCCGCAGTTTCAGCACGTCGAAGACGACGTAGAACGTGGCGAGGACTAGTAGACTCAGGCCGGCGCAGTGGAGGACGAACGAACTGGACCAGAGGTTTTTGTTGATGGGGAAGTCGCGGTTCCAGAGGGCCGCGAGCCCTAGCGAGACAACACCCGCGGCGATCATCGCCGCCGTTTTTGCCCAGGGGTTCAGCCGAGTGCTTTTGAGGAGTTGCCCGGTCAGGGCGCCGGCGAGCGCCGTACCGATGGCGGGGATGACGGAGAGTGGTCCCTCGGGGTCGCGATCCGCGTGGAGCAGCCTGCCGGGGAGCAGTATGCGGCTCACGTAATCGGTGAGCGTGTGTCCCGGCTCCAGGTCGCCGGCGCCGAAGCCGGGAACGGGGATGAACTTCAGCGCGGCCCAATAGCCGATGAGGACGGCGGCGAAGGCGATGGCCTGGCCGCGCCAATCGCAGGAGAGAACGATCAGCCCCGCGAATAGATAGGCCAAGCCGATGAGGCCGAGGACGCTGGCGTAGCGCAGGTTGGCGAAATCGAAACTGAGGGCGCCGTTGTAGATCAATCCAAGCACCACCAGCGCTAGCCCGCGGATGATGACATGCTGATACAGGGCCGCTTGGGCGTCGCCGCGCTGGCGGCGCTTTTCAAACGAAAAGGGCATGGCCACGCCGGCCATGAACAGGAAGAGCGGGAAGATCAGGTCGTAGAACGTGAAGCCGTGCCACTGGGTGTGATGCAGTTGAGCGGCAATCCAGCCGAGCCACGGCCAACCGGTCGCCTCGAAGCCGGTTTTGGCGACGGCAACGCCGCCGATGATCCAGAACATGTCGAAACCGCGCAGCGCGTCGAGGCTGACCAGGCGATCTGACGCCGGTTGCTTGAGTGATTGACTTTCTCTCATGGTTTATTCGTCCTTGACGGTTCTATTGACCTCGCGCGGCGTGCCTCGGGCCAGTGCTGATCCAGCTTCGATCGCACGAACGCAACGCTTTCTTGCAGCTGATCGAAGCCATCGACGCCGTCTTCGATGCTGATCCAGCCGCCGAAGCCGACGCCGTGGAGCGTCGTAAAAATCGCGTCGTAGTCGTTCAGGCCGCGGCCGATGGCGCCATGGCGCAGGCGCGCGGCGTAGCCTGGGCCGCTGTCCTCGCGGCGGAGATCTTCGATAGTTCCATGCGTCAGATAACGATCGCTGGCGTGCATGGTGACGACGCGATGCTTCACCAGCTCAAGCAGCCGCAGCGGGTCTTCACCGGCGAGATAGGCGTTGCTCGGGTCGAAGTTGACGCCGAAATGCGGCGAGTCGATTTGGGAGAGCAGCTTCAGGAACATTTCGGTCGATTGAGCGAACTCGGGCTCCTGCCAGTAGGTGTCCTTGTAATGGTTCTCCAGGATGAGCGTGACGCCGGCGCCGGCGGCGTGATCGAGGCAGGCGTTGATGCAGTCGGCCGCGTAGCGCAGGCCATCATCCGGCGGAACTTCGGGCCGGCGCTGGCCGCTGAGGACGCGGCAATAGCTGCCGCCGAGCTCGACCGTCGTGTCGATCCAGTGCTTTTCCTGATCGATTTGGGCGCGGCGGAACGCGGCGTCCGGATGCGTGAAGTCGGGCGAGCAGCAGAACATGGGAATCACGAGGCCGTGATCGGACGCGATTTGCCGCGATTGTTTAGCGCCATCCGGCTTGGCGAGCTCCAAAAACGACTGGTAGAACTCCAAGCCGTCAAGGTCCAGCGTCGCGGCGAGCTCGATCCATTGGCGGATCGTCATCGAGCCGTCCAGGCAGAGCTGATCCAGGAACCCCTTGGGCATCGCGGCCAGTTTGGGCATCAGTCGATTCGCTTCGGCGGGTTGCGGCCAATGATGGGGTACTGCTCGACGTCGATTACGCTGCCGCTCACCGGGCGGCTTTCGTCTGACAACCAGTACACAGCCGCGGCGGCGATTTGCTCCGGCTTCATCAGCGAGCCGGAGGGGGCGAACTGGCTGGGAACCGTCTCCGGCCAATTGGAGGGCAGGCCGTCGTCAAGCTTGTAGCGGTATTCGTTGGCCGTGAGCACCCAGCCGACGTTGAAGTGGTTGACGCGCACGCCGTCGTAACAGAGCGCGTCGGCCAGATTTCGCGAGAGGGTCATGAGCGCGCCTTTGGAGACGCTGTAGGCCAGCAACTGGCTTTCGCCGGTGTACGCGTTCATCGAACCGATGTTCAGCACGCAGCCGTGCGACTTTTTCAGGTGAGGCAGGGCGGCTTGAATCAGCAGCAGCGGCGCGCGGACGTTGATGTGCATCACCTTGTCGAACAGTGCGGCGTCGGTGGACTCCAGATCGCTACGCACGACCCACGCCGCGTTGTTGACGATCGCGTCGAGTCGGCCGAACGCCTGGATCGAAGTTTCAACGAGCTGTCGTGGCACGGCCGGGTCGTCGAGCTCGCCCGCGACGAACTTCACGCGCGGGCTCAGGTCGGCGGCGATCGACTGACCGCGCTTCGCATCGCGGCCATGCAGCACGATCGAGGCGCCCTCGGCGGCGGCGCGGCGGGCGATCGCCTCGCCGATGCCGGTCGTGCTGCCTGTCACCAGAATGACTTTGTCGCGAAGTCGCATGGCAGGTGAGTTTTGCGAGTCCCAGGCGAGAAACTTAAGGCAGGTTCGTGCGGTCGTTGCTTCGTTCGCAACAGGACGCGGCAGGCGGCGGCACTAATTCAAATGGGGCAAGCGTGTGGCGTGAACCTCGGCAGGCTTGGCGGCGGGACGTGTTTGGTGAGCGGCGTCTGTTCGAGTCAGTTCAGTCTCGCCCGGCTTAAGAACGGCTTTTACGATGTCGCCGGAGTGCATGGTTTCAAACGCCATCTGCCACTGAACGAGCGGCCACACGCCGCCACGGATCGGCGTGACATCGAGTTGACCGCCGGCGATGAGCTTGATGACGCGTTCCCAGGTGGCCCAGGTGTGGCTGAAGCTACCTTGCAGCGTAATGTTTTTTTGCACGAGCTTGTCGAGCGAACCGTTGAGCGGTTGCGGGCCCCAGCCGACTTTGCTGATCCAGCCGGCCGGACGAACGATGTCGAGCGCCGTGCCGAGCGCCAATGAAACGCCGGTCGCATCGACGACGCCGTCCACTCCCAGACCGTCCTCGGCGAACGCCCATTCCTTGAGGTCATCCACGAGCAAAGGCTCGCAGCCGTAGTAAGCGCCAACTTGCAGCCGCGGGCGATCGCGCTCCAAGCCCGCGAGCGCGACTTCGGCGCCGCTGAGCCGGGCGATGGCGGCACACAGAATCCCGATGGGGCCGGGGCCGAGCACCACGACCCGGTCGCCGGGCCGGATGCGGGCGTTTCCGACGACCGCGCTGTAGGCCACGCATGACGGCTCGGTCAGCGCGGCGTCGTCGAAGCTCATCCCCTCGGGCATGCGATGCAGGATTCGCGCCGGCACGGCGACGTAGCGGCGCATCGCGCCGTCCACCAGGGCGCCGAAGCCGCGGCGACCGGGATCAAGGTTGTAAAGACCTTGCCGCGTGAGCGGACTATCGGGGTCGATGACCGCAGCGGTTTCGCTGACGACGCGGTCGCCCTCCTGCCAGCCGCGAACGCTCTTCCCGACTTGGCAGATCGTGCCGCAGAATTCGTGGCCGAGGACGACCGGATAATTAACGATCCAGCTTTGCTGGGCGGTCCACATGTGCAGGTCGCTGCCACACACGCCGACGGACTGGACTTCAATCAGAACTTGATCGTCGTCAATGGTGGCGACCGGTATCTCCAACAGCTCAACGCTGTAGGGCTCCGGCCCGTAATTGACGACGGCTAAATCGGTTTTCATGTTGTTCCGCGTTGTTCGACCCGGGGCGCGGCGCACGAATTATTCAGGGCGTTTTGAGCTGAGCGTTTGGATCTCTGAATCGCTCAACGCTCCCTGATACAAACGGACGTCATTCATGGCGCCGGCGAAGTATTCTGTCTGGCCAAAGCCGATGCGCAGCGGCTGGGCGTTGGATAAATCGTACTCGGACGGGGCAAATTCGGCGGACTTCGCGGCGAGTTTGCCGTCGATGTAGAGCCTCAACTGCCGCCCGTCGCGAACGGCTGCGACGTGCTTCCAGCCGGGGCCCAAATCATCATCATAAGAGGCCATCTTGCCGGCTTCCATGCTGAAGACTTTGCCGCGCACGTCGATCGGCGCGTCCTTCACCGAGCTGGTGCAACTACCGGTGCTGGCGAAGAGCTTGCCGTCGCAGACGGTGAGGCTGGTAACGCGCGACCACTCGTTGACTTCTTTGCGCGAGGCCTTGCCTGGCAAACCGGGGCGCCAACCCTCGGGCGAGTAAAACCGCCGGAGCGAGGTCCAGCTCGCGTCGCCGTCGTAACGGCAGACTTCGGCCCGCGGGATGGAGCCGCCGTAAAGCTTGCCGTTGTACACGGCGAGCGCGTTCGTTTCCGTGCCGTCCTGGCCGATGCGGCCGAGGTCCTGCCACTGTTCGCCGCCTTGATAGACGGCCACTTTCGCTTCCGGCCACGTCCCCGCGTGGAGCTTTCCTTGATAGAGCTCGAGCGAGTGCGTCTGGAGGAAGCCGTTTTGCAAGTGATAGATAGGATCGCCGGCAAAGCGCCAGTCGTGGCCGTCGAAGGCGAACACGGCTGGCCAGCCGACAAATAGTTTGCCATTGTGCCGGCACATGGCGTGCGGGAAGCAGTACTCCTTGAGGCCGCTGCCGTCGGTAAAAATCTTGGCGGGCTGCCAATTCTTGCCGCCCTCTCGCACGAAGACGCCCTTGGTATTCGGGCCGCCGGCGGCGTACAGCTTGCCGTGGAAGCTGGCCAGGCTGTTGAGCGTGCGATTGTCGCTCGGGGCGCCGCAGTCCTCCCACTTCTGTCCGCCGAGGTAACGGTAGACATGGCCCGGGTCGTAGTCGCCCTCTTTCACGCGAGTCCAGTCATAGGTGCTAGTCGCGGCGTACAGATCGCCGTTATG
>JAICUM010000765.1 GCA_025935855.1 Pirellulales bacterium
CGCCACTAACCGCCGCTGCGGTAAACCGCCCTTTCCAGTACGCTCCCGCCCATGCCCCTGCCCCGCCTCCGCCGCCCCCGACTCCCCTTCGCCGAATGGGGCTACGGGCTGCGCGAGTTCCGCCTACCCACCGACGGCCTCGTGCAATTCGCCCAGTGGCGCCACCCACGCGACCGGAAGGTGACAATCACGCAAGCCGAGCTGGACGGCCTGCGACAATTCATCGCCCCCGGCGATTTCGCCATCGACGTCGGCGCCCACAGCGGCGACACGACCGTGCCGATGGCCTTGGCCGCCGGCGCCGCCGGCTGCGTCCTGGCCCTGGAACCGAACAGGCACGTCTTCAAAGTCCTCGAAGTAAACGCCGGACTGAATCCCGACCGCACGCACATCGTCCCCCGCTGCCTGGCCGCGACTGAGGAGGACGGCGACTTCGTGTTCTCCTACGGCGACGCCTCGTACTGCAACGGCGGCGCCCCCCCGCGCCACCGCAATCCACTGAAACGCCGCTATCCGCTGAAGGTCGCCGGCCGAAATCTGCTGAGGCTGCTGCAGGAGGAGTTCGCCGAGTGGCTGCCGAAGCTGCGCTATGTCAAAGTGGACGCCGAGGGCTTCGACCGGCAAATCCTTCAAACGATTCGCCCAGTGCTTGAGCGGCAACGACCGGTGGTCCGTACCGAAGTCTTCTGCCGCCTCTCACGCCACGAGCGTTTCGCCCTCTTCGACTTGCTCACGGATTGCGGCTACCGAATCCACCGCTTCGAAGGCGGCGCGGAACCCGCCGGGCGCCTGATTACTCGCGCCAAATTCCCCAAATAACCCCATTTCCACATCCTCGCGCCCCCTTAAGGGCGGCTTCCAGCCGCCGCGTCCAGGCCGCTGCCGTTTGACACGGCTGGAAGCCACCGCTACTGGGCCTTCGCCTTGCGCAACTCCTCGGCCAGCAAATCAAGTTGCTCCACCAGGTGCCGCTGCCGCGTCGCCCGAACATCCGCCAGCGCGATCGCGAGGATCACGCCGCCCGCCATCAGCAGCCCAAACAAATAGGCCGAGAGCGCCGCCGCCGTATGCGGCACGCGATCGATCATCGTCATCGCGGCCCCGACCACGCCAATCAGCGCGCTGGCCACAAACCGCCGCTGCAATTGCAACCGCACAAACTCACGCCGCCGCCGCTCCGCCGAACGCCGCCAGTCCTGCCAGCTTTGTAGATGAATCGCCAGCAGCACCGCCGACACGGCGATGAGTGCATAACCAAAATAAGCGGCGCCGTTCATGATTACGCTCGGAGTTCGGCGCCAAGCTGCTCCGCCAGGAGCCCCACGATTCGATCTCGCGTCGCATCCGCCTGCTCGTTCGTCAGCGTTCCCGTCCCCGAACGCAGTTGAATGCTGAATAGCAAGCTCTTCCGCCCGTCGCCCAGCCGCTTCGGGTCGCGATACGTTTCGCGATATTCTACCGCCTCCAGCCACTCACCGCCCGCGGTTCGCACCAACTGCTCCGCGGCGGCCCAACGAACCGACTCGGGCACGACGATGTTCAGGTCGCGGCTGACCGGTGGATAAGGCGACAAGGGCTTGGCCGCCGGCACGAGTTCCGCCAGCGTGACCAGCATATCGAGATCAATCTCCGCCACCGTCGAGCCGCCGTGCAGCTCGAACCGCTCGCGGCCGGCGTCGCTCAGCTCGCCCAGGTAGCCAAGCGTGTGATCGCCCAGCCGCAACCGGCACTGCTTCGCGTCGTCCAAGAGCGCGTAGCTGACTTCACCGACCCCCAATCGCTGCGACGGCACGCTGCGCGTGACCAGCGCTTCGATCACGCCTTTCAGTTCTAAAAACCCGC
>JAICUM010000692.1 GCA_025935855.1 Pirellulales bacterium
ACATCGAGCGCTATGCGAAGCGGACAGACAAGTGGTGATGGCAGCGACTCAGAGCCTCGCCTGCGACGAGCTGGGTGTGGCCAGCATTGCGAAATCTGCCAAGGCGGCCAACTTCGCAAGGCAATCTTGGCTGACGACATCTTCACGGCGGGGAATAGCGACATGTCGGAACCCCGACGCGAAGATGGCCACTTCGCGGCGGGAAAGTCGGGCCCCTTGGCCAACTTGGCCTCAGGAAAGACCAGCCTCAATGCCCGGTGGAAGACGAAGATGATTTCCATGAAAGAGCGGCCCTCCTGGGTAAAACTCGAATACGGCGCAGCCGATGGGCGGCTCGCCAACAGGTTTTTATCCCCAGGAGGACCGACAGATGTTTTATCTTGGCATCGACCAACACCGGAAGCAACTGACCGTGGCGCTGCGAGACGAGCAGGGCAATCTCGTGCTGGGCCGGCAGGTGAGCACGACGTGGAAGCGGGTGCGGGACTTTTTCGCATCCGTGCGCGAGCAGTGCGCGGGCGACGGCGGCTTTGTGGCCATCCTTGAGGTCTGCGGTTTCAACGACTGGTTGCTGAAGCTGCTCGAGGAGTACGGCTGTCAGGAGACCGTGCTGATCCAGGCCGAAGACCGCGCGCGACGCAAGACGGATCGCCGCGACGCCAGCCGCTTGAGCGAGTTGCTGTGGATCAACCGCCAGCGGCTGCTGGCCGGCAAGCCGGTGCATGGCCTGCGGCGCATCCAGCCGCCCTCTCCCGAGGATCGCGAGAACCGCCAATTGACCTCGCTGCGCAAGCGGCTGACGGACCAGCGAACGCGGCTGATCAATCGCATCAAACGCGTCATCAACAAGTACAACCTCGGCGAAGAATGCCCGACGAAGGACATCCAAGCCAAGAAGGCGCGGACCTGGCTGAAGCAGCTCGCGCTAGCGGAATTGGACCGCTTGGAAGTCGACCTGAGCCTCAGGCAATGGGAGCTGCTGGACGAACAACTGGCGAACGTGCAGAAACAGATCAGCGAGCGGGCGGCGAAGAACGAAAATGCAGTCCTGATCGCCACGCTGCACGGCAAGACGCCCGGCTATGCGGCCTTGACCTTGGCGGCCAGCATCGGCTCGATCGACCGTTTTCCGACGCCGCGGAGCCTGCCCAACTACTGGGGCCTGACGCCGCGTTGCAACAATTCGGGCGACGCCCGGCAGCGGCTCGGCAAGATCACGCGGCAAGGCAGCCCCATCGCGCGTTACATGCTGGCCCAACTGACGACGATGGTGCTGCGTCGCGACGCCTGGTTGCGCGGCTGGTACAAGCGAACCCGTCAACGCCGCGGAGTGAAGGTGGCGCGGGTGGCGGTGATGCGTCGGCTGGCCGTCATCATCTGGCACATGCTCAAGGAGAAACGCCCGTATACGCCGGGCGATCCGACGAAATGGAAGGCGGCGCCGAAGTCGATGACCGGCGCCTCGGCGTAGGGACGCATGAAAACCATCGATTCCGCACATCAACAGTACAAGGACGCTGCATGATCTAGACCACGATTCTTTGAGGAAGCGTTCGCGGTTGCATCGGCCGCGCCATTCCCACGGCAAAGCCCCCGCCTGATGCGTTGGTTCGTATTGGCCATTGGACCTTGCCGGCGATTCGTCGGCAGGGCGTGAAGATGATTGGAACGACGCATTATGCGGGACAGTCGCAAAGAAAAACTACGTGTCCGCAGGCCTCGCGCTTGCGGAGCGTCTGCCCGCAGAGGCAGCCGTCAACCACGAAGGGATGTGTCGGGGTGCAGTCGCGGCAAAAGCTGGACAAGAAAGACTGCGATCGGACCCGCGGAATAGACTGTGACGACTCGCCAAACGCTCAATCGGAATCGAAAGCAACGCTGCCGCGCGCCGGGATGGACGCGTGGATTTATCGCAGACTGCCAAAACCGAAGGCGAGAACAGCCAAGGAAGGCGGGCGGAGCAGCCGCGCACACCTTCGGTCTTGGACTTGGTTCGGCGCTCGCTCTCGGTTGCCGCCGGAGCCCTGTCCTCCGCCCAAGCAACTCAATTTTAACAAGGCTCAACGCCTTGTCCGGAGAAACCCCGCACAAAAATACCCAGGCGAGCCACTTGACGCTTCAGACTCTTTCAGGGATGGCCAAGTTGACGCGGGCGCCTTGGCCATGTTGGCCGAAGATGCTGTTGCGGAGCGCGCCCAAGGCGGCCAGCTACGCGGGGGAAAGTTCGCGGCTGATCATCTTGGCGGGACGGGCAATTCGTCTGCAG
>JAICUM010000393.1 GCA_025935855.1 Pirellulales bacterium
CGGGTACGTGTCGAGCAGCCCGTCGGCGAACAGCCGCGTGTTCACCTACGACAACGTGCGGTTCGCCGACAATTATTACCAGCAGGACGGCTCCTACGAACCGCTGTTCACGTTCGATTTCGACGGCGTGCGAGCCGAGGGGGCGTACAACTTTCAGATTCCCAGCTCGGTGCTCAAAAGCGGCGGTGGAAGCCTGAGCCACTCCGACGTACACACCTGGTACTACGGAACCGTGACGGCGACGCTGCCCAGCGACTACGCAGGCTACAGCGGCGCCACGCGCAACAACGATGGCGACGAGAGCTTCCCCGATTCCTGGTACGGCGCCTCCGGCGTGCCGGCCCGCACGGCGACAGGATTTGCCTTCACCGAAATCGGCGGCGCGAGCCGCGACGGCTTGCCGCTTAGCGGCGCCAAATCTGCGGCGGCTCCGCTTCAAAGCGTCTTCAACGGCGACGTTTCGTACGGAACGCCCGGCTGGACGGAACACGGCGGCGGCGGTTCAGCGCCGGTAGCCGGCAGCGGCGATCAATACTTTCAATTAAGCGCCAGCGGCGACAACGACTACCGCCGGCACAACGCGATGTACTTCGACCGTTACGCCGATGGCGTCGCGTACGACTACTGGATCAACACCGCCGCGACGACGAGCGGCGCCGACGATGTGCTGCAAGTCCTCGTTGGCGGCAATGTGATCGACACCTTGCTGCTTGCAAGCACGACCAGCGGATTCGCCCGTGGCCGGATCAGCAGCCTTGGCTACACGCACGATGGTTTCGCGGCGACGCTGGAATTTCGCCTGGTCGACGTGGCCGGCGACGGCCTTGAATCGGCCGTGCGGATTGATAACGCGACGGTGGTTGAATCGCCGCCCAGTGTGAGTGCGGACCTTGACGGCAACGCGATCGTCGACGGCGCCGACTTTCTGAATTGGCAGCGCGGCTTCGGAACCTATCTTCACGCCACGCGGCTCGCCGGCGATGCAAACGACGATGGTAATGTACTGGCGAATGACCTGGGGGCGTGGCGGGCCGGCTATGGCGAAGCATCATCCATCCCGGCAGTTCTAACAACTTCTGCGAGCATCGCGCCAGTGGACGCCGCTCTCGAAGCCTTCGCCCTAGGCGGCGCCCGCGCCACCTCATCCGTAACGGCGACTGTTAGTCGCCGCGTGAATTATTAATCGCCGCCGGCAATTGATGTCCAGTAAGCCAATCGAACTGGGTGCCACTGGCATCCTGCCAGTGCCGAAGTGGGTACTTGCTTGCCACTTCTCACTGGCAAAATGCCAGTGGCGCCCTGGATGGCAGCCAGAATGTTCGTTTAATTAGCAAAACATCAATAAAAGCCGCCGCTACGCGACTTACAAACTAGGCGCCGCCACCGCCGGATTAATCGCCACCTTACCGCCGCCAGCCGGCCGCGGCTCCGTCTTCCCGGCAAGCCGCAGCTCGCCGTCTTTAAGCTCAATCTTCTCCAGCCGCCGCACTTCCTTGTCCGTCGAAAGGGCGTTCGCCACCGGCACCAACAGCACCGGATCGCCTTCCTGCTGCGTCCAGCGGATGGGAATCTGCAGCTTCTTGGCGCCCTCGGTGATGTCCTCAATCACATTCGCCACCGGCAACGGCAACGCCCCGGCCTTCAACTTGCGGAAGCGAACCGCGGCCAGATCTTCCGATGCCATCCACCCCTCGCCTTCGATGGACACCACCGTGTCAAAGAATTTGCCGCGGTACTTGTACCCAAGCTGGCACTTGCCGTCGCTAAAGCCGACGCGCGGCTCGATCACCGCCGGAGGCAGCACGTCTGTGTACTTCTCTTTAAGAATGGTCGCCAACCAGCCATTCACCTCGTCGGAGGTGAACACCGTCTGCCAGCACCCCGGCTTCGCCGCGTCGCTGCACAGGGCCGAGACCCGACTCTCCATCCGGTCGCCGGCCGCCAGCATTTCGTCCTGAGGTTTGTTAATCGCCTCAGCGTAGAACGGCTCGACCTGCTGCGTCGCCCGCACCGCAAGCGCAAATCCCAGTGCGGCAACGCCAGCAACGCCGGCCATCGAAAGGAGCACGATCTTAACACGACGAGACATCATGGCCTGCTAGCGGCGAGCGTGTTGAACAGGGCGCAGGAATCCTAGGGAAGCCACAGGTCGTCGTCAATTACCTGCTCGAAATCACCAACGCCGGCTGGGCGCCACGCCCCCATTGTAGGCTGGGTGCTTCTGCACCCACCGTCCACGCCCCATCAGATCACGACGCCCTTAAACAAGCGCAAGTGTTGCCATCTCGCTCCGCGAGATGCTCCTCTCGCGAAGCGACAGGCCTCCACTTGGTCCACGGACACAGCGTGCCGAAGTCCATCTAGGCGCGTCCCGTATAGCTCGCCTGACCGCCATCCCCATTCGCGATATTCGTGGCCAAAATCTCCTGCTTCTCACAATCCAGGGTGGCTAAATTCTGCCGTCGATTTGTCCCCTGCGATTCGCTATAATGTACGCCTGAACATTTATCCTGCTTGCTGTACTTCGCAAGGAGTCGTCTCATGTCGTCAACCGGCCGTCCCCGGCTTTTGGATGAAGAAAAACGCCGGCATATTTGCGCGCTCGTCGGCGCCGGCTGTGGCGTGCAGGACGCTGCCCGTCACATTGGCTGCTCGGTCAACACCATTCGCCGGGAACTCCTGCGAAATCCGGAATTCAAAAAGCGCCTTCGCGACGCGCGGCTTCACTCCCAATTAGAACCTCTCCGGGCAATGCGGGCCGCCGCCGCCACCCACTGGCGAGCCGCCGCCTGGATGCTCGAGCGCACCAATCCCCGGCAGTTCGCCCGGTCTTCGCTCAAGGGCTACAACTTCGAAGAAGTCCAAGAGTTGTTCGACGATGCGATCGACGTCGCCTGCGAAGAAATCAACGACGACGACGTTCGCCGGCGCGTCTGCCGCAACCTGCGGCTGGCCGCCCACTACATGTTCGACGAAGACGCCATTCGCCGCTTCAATCGCAGGGCCCTGACCCGCGGAGCGAGCACGCTCGAGGATCGGGCTATGGAGACGATTCTGGGAGACGTAGAGGAATCGAGCCGCGAAGCGCTTCGCTCGATTGCAAAAGATTCCCTGAAGCGGCGCCAGCCGAAATGACTCCGCCGCGATTTTGGCATTTTTGGACTTTTGGACTTTTTTCGGAAAATCCAAAAGTCCGCTGGGAAATAATCCGCAAGCATTCGTTCAGCCTTGTTTTTTCGAAGAACTGGCGCCGGCAACCCGTCTGGCAAGTTGAGTTTTGAGTACAAAAACTGGGGCCCCCCGCATGACTACAAAATCCAAAATCCAAAACGCCCGGCCGCTCCCCTGCCGTGCCGCGCTCATCGCGGACCGTCGCGAGTTCAGCAGCGGCAGGCGCCCGTCCGGCGAGTGGCGTTGACCGCCTGCCCATTCTCACTAAAATCTTTCCACTCTTGACCTTAGTGCAACAATGCCAGCGGTCTCGATGCATCGGATGAACACCACGGCGACAATGATGGCTGAGAAGGCCGACCAATCTGGCGACGAAAGCTTTCTCGAAGCGGCCCGCCGCGCGAAGCTGGCCCGCATCGCCGAGCTGGGCCACGACCCGTGGGGCGCCCGGTTCGACGATCGGCTATTGATCGGCGACATTCGCGCTCGCGCCGGCGAAATCCTGTTCAAGCGCGCCGACGGCGCCACGATCCAACTTCCGCCGCTGGAAACTGAGGAACAATGCGCGGCCTTTCGCACTTGGCTCGCCGAGCAGGGCGCCGGCGAGATGGTCGGCCCGCAAGTCCGCGCCGCCGGCCGCATCGTGCTGGCGCGCGACGCCGGCAAGCTAAAGTTCATCGACATCCGCGATATGACCGGCCGGGTCCAGCTCTTCATCGGTAAAGCCCAAGTCGGCGCCGATTGGGAGCTGGCCGAGAACTTTGACCTGGGCGACATCATCGGCGTGGACGGCACGCTCCGCCGCACCAAGACAGGCGAGCTTTCCATCTTCGCCGAGCGGCTGCATTTCCTGACCAAGTCACTGGAATCTCCGCCGGAAAAGCATAGCGGCTTGCAGGACCCCGAGCTGCGCCAGCGGCAACGGTATCTCGACCTGATCCACACCGAGGGCGTGCTCGATCGGTTCTTGGCCCGCACGCGGATCGTGGCGTCAATCCGTAGGACGCTCGGCGACCGTGGCTTCGTGGAAGTCGAAGGGCCGACGCTGCACGCGATTGCCGGCGGCGCCGCGGCTCGGCCGTTTACTACGCATCACAACACGCTCGACCTCGACCTGTTCCTGCGCATCGCCCTGGAGTTGCACCTGAAGCGGCTGCTGGTCGGGGGCATCGAGCGCGTGTATGAGCTTGGCCGCGTGTACCGCAACGAAGGCATCAGCCCGCGGCACAACCCCGAGTTTACGATGCTCGAGGTCTATCAGGCGTACGGCGACTACCGTTCGATGATGGACCTGACCGAGGAATGCATTTGCGAAGCGATCCAGGCGATTCAAGGGACCGATCACGGGCAGGCGAACTACAAGCTGCAGTGGGGCGAGCGGACGATCGACTTTACGCCGCCGTTTGCCCGCCACACGTATGCTGAGCTGTTCAGGGAGCACACGGGCGTTGATCCCGACGCCGCCGCCGCCGTCGCGAAGCTCGCCCAGTCGCTTCAGATTGAAACCGCCGGCCGCCATCCGGACGTGATCAAGAACGACGTCTTCGAGGAGAAGGTCGAGGACCAGCTCGAAGGGCCGGTGTTC
>JAICUM010000204.1 GCA_025935855.1 Pirellulales bacterium
ACGACTTTATAGTGGTCGTTGCAGCTCGCATCCACTTGCACGTGGTCGAACGTGAACGAGCCATTGCCGACCGTCGAATCGCTGCCAGTGATCAATAGCCCGCGAACCGGATCGGTGGTGGCCGCGAGCAAATACTGACAATGAAAATCGGAGCCCTTCTCGTATTTCCACATGGTCGGCACGCCCTCGTCCTGGGCGCAGTAGCCGAACGTGAATCCCAGCGCCTGAAGATGCTGGCTCAAAAAGCCGATCTCGCAGTACGCCGGCCGAAAGATGTCGATCCGGCACTCGTCGCCATTCTCCGAGTCGTTCAGCCCCGTCACCGCCAAGCCCACGACGCAAAAATTCGGCGTGAACGAGTCGAAGTGGTACTTGCCCACGCCGTAGCCGCCAATCGCCGTATCCTGCAGTTCCAGGCCGATCGCCTTGCGGTTGGCCGCGTCCGCAATCAGCGCCGTGAGCGTGCTCGTGCCGACGTTGCCGTCTACGCGCAAATGGCCCATCTCCCCGCCGAACCCCAACAGCCGGATCATCGGCCCGCTGATCTGCGAGTGGTCTACCCAGGCGAACCCAGTAGGCATGCCGCCTTGGATGCTTCCGGTGAAATCGCGATTGGCGAACTCATATTCCGTGCGGGGGATCCCGTAGCCGTTGGTGACGATCCGTATTCCGTCCACCACTGGCAGCGACCAGGGAACTGGGCCGCCCAGCCCAACGCGGCCTTGCAAATCAAGCCGCAGGCGGTCCGCCGTCCAGTCAGCCGCCAGGCCGGAGGTTGCTTCAGCCACGCTTACGGTTGGCGACATGCCCGTGAGCGACGTTCCATCGGCCGCCATCAACGGCTGATCCAAGGTGCCGAGCGCTCCGGTGAAGGTTATCGTCACGGGCGACGTGGGCAGCGGGCCGCCTGCACACGACACCTGGCCGGGATCGATGGTTGAAAGACCTTCGAGCGCCGTCTTCAGGGCGTCCGCATTGGCATTCCAGTCGATCCCCGTGCTGGCCATACTGCCATTGAGCTCAGCGTGAACGTGCCCCCGCTGACGCCGCTCATGCTGTCCGTTTGCACTTCGTTCCTTCCACTCCATTGGTTCAGTAGAGGGCGACGTTCGCGGTCCCCGTCGCGGCGGTCGCGCCATCCGGCTCGTGCATGTACTTGAGGCCCAGTCGAGCGCCGGTCCGCGTCGAGACGCTTAGATAAGGCAGAGTTGTCATTGGGACTTGGCCATGAACATCAGAGCATGCCAACACGCTCACGAGTGCCGAGAGAACGATCCGACGCTGTGCGACCTTCATCGCGAAGCTCCTTTCGGATGTTGAGACTGTTAGTACGAGATAGACCCGGATTAGGCTGAGCACCCAACGCCGCCTTCCACTTGGGATGCGGAAGCCACGGCGAGCGGCGTCCAGTTTACAGGCGCGAAAAAAATAGCGAGAAACTAGAATGGCTCGTGCTTGACCGATCACGTCCTAACAGCCGTGGCACAAAAACGGTCTTGATCCGCGCCGCGAAATAGTGTACATTTGCACCAGTTCTTTGGCAACCTCCTGATTACTGCTTCTTCGCACTCAGCGTTTCGTGATCGCGCTACGCGCCTATCTTTCGTAATTCTGTCGCGCCCAGCCCTATCTGCCGCCGTCAAAACAGCGCCGAAACTCAAGTACCGCAAGGACTAAGAATTCTGTCGCCAAAAATCGCTCACCGACGGCTGGCGACACAAAGAAGCCGGTCTCTCCAGAGACCGCCTACCGTAGCCGAGTCTCTCCGAGACTCGAACTTTTGCCAGTCTCTCCAGAGACTGGGCTACGTCACACCTCCGGCAGCTCATACCCAGCGCGCCGCGGCCGGTCGAGCATCTTGTTTGCCTCCTCGTCGCCGGGAAAGGTTTCCTTCTCCGGGTCCCACTTCACCCGACGGCCCAGCTCGCGTGTGATGTTCAGGAGGTGGCACACGCTGATCGAGCGGTGGCCGATCTCGACGTCCGCGTGCGGTTTCTCGCGCGTCTTGATCGAGTCGAGCCAGTTCTGAATGTGCGGCTTCGCGATCCAGCCGGCGCCTTCCCACTTCTCCGCCGCGGCCGGCGGCGGCGCGTCCTTCACGAAGTCCGGCGGGTTCGTGGTGAACTTGTTGCGGTTGATCTCCATCTTGCACTCCGTGCCGGTGAAGATGCCGCCGCCCATCGGGCCGCTCTGCGGCAGCTCGAAGTTCACCTCGACGCCGTCGGCGTACTTCATCGAGACCTTGCCGTTGGGGCCCGGCGTCATCGGCCACAGCTCGACCGGGCCGGTCAGGCTCTTGCCGAGCGCCCACTGAATTTGATCGACCCCGTGGGCGCCCCAGTTGGTCATCTCGCCGCCGGAGTAGTCCCACCACCGCATCCACTGGAACTGCAGCTCGTGGTTGAACGGCCGCAGCGGCGTCGGGCCGCACCACGTGTCCCAGTCGTCGCCGGCGGGCGTCTTCTCCTCCGGCAGGCCGTCGTACTTGTGCGGCCCGGTGTAGGCGACGCCTTGCACCTTCTTCAGCTTGCCGAGCTTGCCTTCGCGGACGAAGCGGCAGCAGAACTCGTTGATCTCCATCGAGCGCTGCTGCGAGCCGACCTGGAACACGCGCTTCAGCTTCCGCGCGGCATTCACCACGGTGCGGCCTTCGCGAATGTATGCCGTGAGCGGCTTCTCGGCGTACACGTCCAGCCCGGCTTGCATCGCGCGGATGCAGGGAAGCGTGCGGCCATGGTCCGGCGTGGCCACGACCACCGCGTCGAGCTTCTCCTTGTCGAGCATCTGGCGGTAGTCCTGGTACGTCGGCCATTCCTTCTTCTTCTCGGCGAGCGTGTCGGCGAGGCGCTGCTTGTAGCAGTCGGAGATGGCCACGATGCGGCCCCCCTCGGGAATTTGATCCATCAACTGCCGCGCGCGGCCGCCGGTTCCGATGAAGCCAATGAGGACTTGCTCGTTGGCGCCGGGCGAACCCTCGCGGCCGAACACCCTGGCCGGGACGAAGGCCGGCAGGGCAATGGCCGAACTAGCGGCCGCGGCTTGTTCGATGAATTTGCGACGGGAAACGCGGGTTTTTCGCATGGCTGGCACTTCGCTTGAGTGGCGATTGGTGGCGCCGCAGTGGCACGCTGTTTGCTTCCCAGTATAGACCTAAAAGTTTCCCAGCAAAAACGGCCTGGAAACGAACCATCCAAGCCACCTTGACGTAGGAGTAGTCACTATGAGCCAAGAAACCATTGAACGCCGCGCGGCTGAAATTCGCCGCCATTGGTCGAAGGAAGAACGGCAGCAACGGGCTCGCGCCGGCGAATTCCGCTGCATGGAATTAGTCGCCAAAATCTGCAGCGGCCCGAAGAACGTGCCTGCCGCCGCCTGGGGAGTGAAGAAGCCTGCGTAAAGATCCGCTGTGCGATCGGCGGGTGTGGCGTGATGCCATGCTCGCCGCGCCGATCGCGCGTTTCCGCGATCAATCTTAATCGTTGTAGCCGCCCCAAGATTTCGTCGGCGAACTCATCGCCTCAAGCAGCGCTCCGGCAATCGCTCCCCACACAAGGTGAGCGCCAATCATCTGCACGCTGCGCTCGGGCGGCTCATCAGCCATGTTCTCGTGCAGCCCGGCCGCCGGTAGACCAGCCAAGTAGCTCGCCGCCCACACGAGCATGCCGACCGCAGCTCCCGTCACTGGCTTAGGGATCGAAGTCGTCCTCGCTGCCGTCACGCCAAGCAGGGCTCCGGCGGCGGCGCCGAATCCATAGTGAGCCAGCAGCGCGGCCGTTTCGCGATGCTCGTGACGTAGGAACTTCCGCAGGCCAAGTTTGCTGAGCAAGTTCTCGGTGACCTTCCGCGGCGGCAGGTGCCCCTTGTCGTGAACCGGAATGAGCTTCTCGCCGGCGCGCATCGCGAGACTCATCGGCGCCGTGGCGGCCAGACCCGCCAGTGATCCGCGAACCACTGAATTCATTGTCCAACCTTTCTATTTTGGATGTGTTGGGAGTCGAAGCAAGCACGAAATGTGCCGCTCAACACTTCAATCCGCGGGCATACCGTTTGCTCCAATTAGCGGTTCTATAAGCGGCCAGTGCCTGCTTTGGGCGGAGCGATGAAAGGACGTGTGGCCCGATGAAACTCGAATCAATCGAAGAGCTGTTCGTTCACGAGCTGGAAGACCTGCGCAGCGCCGAACAGCAATTGGTCAAAGCGCTGCCGAAGATGGCGGAAAAGGCGTCATCGGGCGACTTGAGGCAGGCCTTTGAAACGCATTTGGAACAGACACAGGAACATTTGGAGCGGCTAAAGAAGATCGTCGCCGACTTGCAGCTCGATAAGGGACGCCATAAGTGCAAAGCGATGGAAGGGCTGATTGCCGAAGCCCAAGAGATCCTGGACGCCGAGGCGATGGACTCAGTGCGCGACGCGGCGATGATCGGCGCCGCCCAGCGCGTGGAGCATTACGAGATTGCCGGCTACGGCACGGCTCGTACCTACGCGGAGATGCTAGGACACGCGGACGCCGCTCAGTTGTTGCAGCAGACGCTGGATGAAGAGAAGGAAACGGACGAGCTACTGTCGGGGTTGGCGCTTTCTTCGGTGAATCTCGAAGCGCAGAATGATTCGGAACTTTGATTGGCGATCTGCGTAGCGGCGGCTTCTAGCCGCCGTGAAAGTTTATCTTGTCGCGGCTGGAAGCCGCCGCTACGCGCAGGAAAAAGCCCGATACGGGGTTTGAAGCCCCGCACCGGGCTGGACAACTCTTCTACTTCGACTGCTAACGGCTGCGAGCAGGTGCTCCGGCCCTAGCGGGCGAACCGCCTTGGCCCCCGGCGGCCTCAAGCTGCTGCATAATGCTTTGTGCATGTGCCAGGTGCTGCTCAGTCATCTGCGTACCCTGCTGAATCAGAGGCTGCAGTTGGCTGCCGCTGGCGAATTGTTGGGCCGCCTGCAGCTCAGCAAGCATGCTCGTGTGGGCCACGATCTGCTGGCCGATGTAGGCTTTGTCGAACTCGGCGCCCTGCTTTTTGCCCAGCGATTGCTCGGAGAGGCGGAGGCAGTTCTGCTTGGCCGTGCGGGCGAACTCAACCATTTGATGCTGGCCGCCGCCGGCCGCGGCGCCGCGTTGGTTGCCGGCCGTCGAGGTTGTCGATGAAGCGGTTTCACCGGTGGCTGTAGAGCGGTCGGCTTCGGCCGTCGCGTTGCCGGTCGACTCGGCGCCGGTACGCGAGCTGGCCGCGCCGCTTTGGCCAGAGGCCGAAGAGGTCAGCTTCAAGTTCATGCTGGCAAGTTGCGGCATGGCTTGCTGCATCTGCTGGATGGCTTGCTCATGCTGACGGATCATTTCCTGAGCGAATTGCTTCACCTCGGGATTGGTGGCGCGTTGTTGCGCGAACTGGGCCATGGCCACTTCTTCCTCGTTGCCGAGAGCCAGGCAAGTCGCGATGTGCTGCTCGAGCGCGCTCGATTGAGCGTTCGCGGATTGCGTGCCGGCGCCAAGCGAATTGCGGCGAGTCGCCTGCGTCGCCGACGAGCCGGTCGATTCGCTTGCCGGACTGGTCGCCGTGTCGCCGGTGGTGCTATTGCCGACGCCGCCGACGCCCGGCTGGTCGCTCGTCTGGTTTGATTGTGATTGGCGGCTGCTACTCGTGCTTTGGGCGACCGCTTGCGCGGCAAACGCCAAAAGCACAACAAGCGTACTAGCTACAAGCTTTCTCATCTCAAACTCCTCCTCTAAAGGTGACTGAAAGACTCTGTGACGGATTGTCACTGTCTGATGGCAGCGTGTGATAAAAGAAGAACGCTCCTTTCTGCTCCGGCGATCGCCGCCTATCTACTGCCGACGGCGCAAATGTCGCGACGACGCCTGATGACGGATCCTCATAGCTGGGAACGCAAACGCTGACTTGCGATCGCGCCACCGCTGAAGTGAGAATTCCCAGAACCGTGGGACACGCTAGGCCAGCGGCGTGGAAGCGTTAGCGCCCTCGGAGCCTTCGAAGTTAAGTGAAGCCGAGGGATGCAATGAACGTGCCGCCGCACAGTGCGACCCAATGACGGCATGGGCGCGTCAAAGAAAGTGTGAGCCGCCGCGAAGTGCCTAGAATAAGTCGATGATTCGCAGTGCGGCAGGAGGTGGCTGAGCGCGAGATCGTTTCAGGCTGGCAAGGCTTGTGCGGCCCTAGTCCACCGCGGTCAGAATGCGACCACGGGAAGTGCGTTCGCCAGAGGTCGCCTAATGCGGCGCTACCGGCCCACTACGACTTATTGGCACGGGAAATGCCTTCTAGGCATTCGTCATTTTCAAATTGATCGAAGAATCGAGGCGCCATCATGGCCTACCGCGACTGTGTAGTTGGCATCTTTCCCAGCACCGAAACGGCTCACGACGCCGTAGACGCGCTAAAGCGCGGAGGCTGGGCCGACGAGCATATCTCGCTGCTCACCCGCGGCCAGGAGAGCGAGCTGGACATGCCGCGGCCGCTCGACCAGGGCGACGAAATGGAGAAAAGCGCCGCCGTCGGCGCCGCGGCCGGGGCGACGCTGGGCCTGTTGGCAAGTTCGGCCTTGTTGGTGATTCCCGGTATTGGGCCAGTGATCTTCGCCGGCGCTATGGCTAGCGGCATCACGGGCGGCCTCGTGGGCGGGATTGTCGGCGCGATGAGCGGCTGGGGCGTGCGGGAGAACCACGCGCGGGAATTTGAGGCCGGGCTGCGCGACGGCAAGACGATCGTCATGGTCACCGGCGGACCGCAAACGCTAGCGGACGCCGAAGCAATCCTTGAAGACTCGGAGGCCGACCGCGTCGTCCTTCTAGCGGAGACCGCTGACTCAACCGTCGATCGGTGAACACCGCCATCGTTCAATCCCGTTTTGCCAATCTTGGCAAGAGTTTTGTTCCAGCTTCGGCAAATTGTCTTGGTCGCAGACGAACTTCGGACGCCCAGCCTTGCGGTTTTACGGTCAATTTCCGAATTTTATGATAGGATGTACAGCAGCTAGCGCGGATGTCCGGACAGGTGCTCGTAAAGCGTGGAATGAAGTTAGAAGGCGCGACGCTCGATGAATCGGGGCGCATGGCCGTTTCCCAAGAGAACGGCCATGCTGGCGCCGGGGTCAAGTCTGCGAACCACGTTCTTCTCGTGGACCCCGAGGCGCAGTCGAGGTCATTTCTCGTAGGGCTGTTGGGCGAGTCTTACCGCGTCACCGCTGCGGCGGATCTCGATCGGGCCCGTCAGACGCTTGCCCATGAAGAGCCGGATTTAATCTTAGCGGATGCGTCGCTCTTCTCGCAGGATTCTGCCTCATCGATCCGGCTGACCGAAGCAAACGGTCGCGCTTCACTGGCGCCGATTATTGCCCTCGTGGGTGAATCAACCGACGGCTCAGACACCTCGACGGCTTCGACAAGTCATCCGGAGTGGGCGGACGATTCGATCGTCAAGCCGTATAGCGCGCGTGAGCTGCTTAGCCGCATCGGGGCCCACTTGGCGATGGCTCGCATGCGGCGCGAGGCGGTCGAGCGCGAACGGCTCTTTCGCCTCGAGGCGGAAACGCTGAATGAGGTCGCGCGCGAGCTATCCGCGACGACTGACCTGCAATCGCTGCTACAGAAGGTGACCGACGCGGGCGTCAAACTGACCGGCGCGAAGTTCGGCGCGTTTTTCTACAACACGGTCGATGGGCACGGCGAGTCGTACGTGCTTTTTACGCTCACCGGCGCGCCGCGCGATGCGTTCGAGCGCTTCGGCTTGCCTCGAAACACGCCGCTGTTTGGCGCCACGTTTCGGGGCGAAGGCGTGGTGCGGCTGGACGACGTGCTGAGCGATCCGCGCTATGGGCAGAACTCGCCGCACCACGGAATGCCCGAAGGCCACCTTCCGGTGCGCAGCTATCTGGCGGTTCCGGTCACCTCGCGCTCCGGCGAGGTAGTGGGCGGTTTGTTCTTCGCCCATCCGGACGTCGGGATCTTTACCGAGCAATCGGAACGCATTGTGGTGGGCATCGCCGCTCAGGCGGCTGTCGCTCTTGATAATGCGCGACTCTATGGCGAAGCGCGCCAAGAGCTCGAAGAACGCAAACGCATCGAAGCCGCCCTTCGCGAAAGCGAACAGCGCTACCGGCTCGTCGCGGAAGCGGCCAACGACTATATCTGGGACTGGAA
>JAICUM010000124.1 GCA_025935855.1 Pirellulales bacterium
ACCGATCGGCGTGCCGACGTAAGGCATGCCGTACTGCGGTCCGTTGACTCCGGAGATCAAGTTTGGCGGAGCGGCCTGCGGAGCGAACGCCGCGGCGGGCATGCCCATCGGGCCGCCCGCAGCCGCGCCGGGGCCTGTCATGCAACCGCCAGGGCCGCACGGGGCGCCGCCTTGCATGTACTGCGCCTGTTCGACGCCGGGGTTCATTGCCACCATCTGCGAGCCGGGAAGCTGCAAGTCGAGGTTGCCGATTCGCAAGATCGCGAGGATCGAGCCGCGGCGATCCGCTTCGACAATCGGATCGACGCCCGGCGCTAGCCGAGTGCTGACCAGCGTTTCGACTCCCGGCAGCGCGAGATCCTGGAACTCCGGATCGGGCAGGTAGATCACTTTGGTCACGAAGTTTCCGGCGAGCACCTGGTCGAGGTCCTCGTCAGTGAATTGCATGGGGATGGGGGTGTGTGCGAGGAACGCGTCGGTGCGCGGCGTCGCCGGAGCGATTTCAAGCGTGGGATACAGCTCGACGCCGGGGCGATCCGGAATGTTGGTGAGTTTCAGCCGGTAGATGGCGCCTTGTTGAAAGTTCTGCCGGCCTGGCATGACCAGCGGCGTGGAATCGAACATGCCCTGGCCGCTCACGTCCCAGGCGACTTCGGCTCCCTCAACGCCAAGGAAGGCGACTTGCGAGACGCCCATGCCAACGCCGGCACAGACCAAGCCTCCGGCGGCGCCAATGCCCGGTGCGCCGCCGCAGGCGCCGGTGGGGCACGCTCCGCCCATGCCGCCGCCACCCATGGCGCCCATGGCCATGTTGCACGACGCCGGCGTGATCACGCCCGGTCCGGGCCCGTCTACACCGGGGCCCGGCTCCAACAGCCGCTGCGACGGCGGCAGGTTGTGCGCGATTCGGCCATCGGTCGCACAGCCGATTGACCCCAGGCCGGCCAAGGCCGCCGCGGTCAAGTTGATCCACTTCAATCTCATGGCAATCCCCCTTGCTGGCACGGAGCGCGCAAGCGCGGCGTGCGATTGATTAGCCTTTCAGACGAGCCGCTTGCGCGTTGGTGAGTCGATTCAGTAAGCGAGTAGCCGAGCAGACCTGGCGGCGTCCACTGGGGCGCGGCCCTCTGCTCGCGTACTCACCTACTCACGCATTGACTCGCCGCCTACAATCCGGCCGCTTGTCGGGAGGTGTGCGCTCCCGGGTATAAGAGTTCGTCAGCCGTGCGGCGGAATCTTTGGCAAATCCGTTAAAACCGGCACAGGATTGACACTTTGCGCCGCTTCACAAAGAAACTTGCGGTCGCGGTGCTGGCGGTGGTTGGCGGGTACTGGGCGGCGCGGGTCGCCACTCCGCTGGTGAAGCCGGAGGCCGAAGGGCCGCAAATTCCCAAGGCCGCGCTGGTGGCGACGGAGTTAAGTGCTCCCTCGGGTGATAGCAGCCCTTCCGCTGCTAGCGGTGATGGCAACGCGCTGATCGTTGAAGTGCTGGAGCGGCTGGAACGTCGCCCGAACATCATGGCGAAAATCCGCCAGTCGATGCGCGTCGGCCGCGATCGCTTCACCGGCGAAGGCGCTTACTGGCAGCAGAACGTCGGGAATCTGCGGAAGTCGCGGTGGGAACTGAAGACCTTGATCGGGGATGACGAGGCGTTCGTCACGCAGATTTTCGACGGCGACTATGTGTGGACCGATCGCCGGCTGCCGGGGCAGCGAAATGTCTCGCGAATCAATATCAGCCGGGTGCGTCGAGAACTGGCTCTCAATTCGCCGCAACTGCTTCCGGCAGGGCAGGGCAGGGGGGGCGAACTGAATCCAGAAGTGCTGGCCCGCGGCGGCGTCTCGCAGCTCGTGGCCGATCTGAATCGGTTATTCATTTTCGGCGACGAGCAAACGTTGCGGCGAGGCGAACGCACGGTTCGAGCGGTGCTTGGGCGTTGGCGACCGGCAGAATTGGAGCGTCAGTGGCCCGGGCTTTTGACGAGCGGCGGCAATGATTGGCCTGAGCACTTGCCGCATCACGTGCTGGTGTACATCGACAACGACGATTTCTTTCCTTACCTCGTCGAGTACCGCGGCGGGGATCAGGCTTCGCTGGCCGAGTCGGCCGCTTCGCATTTCCCGGCGCCCGACCCGCTTGCCAGTTTTGAATTCATCGACGTGCAGTTTGCTAATCCCATCCCGTCCGAAATGTTCCAATTCACGCCGAACGAGAGCGACTGGCACGATGAAACGGGCAGCTTCGTCGAGCGGCTGAAACCGGCGCCGCCGAAGGAGGAAGAATCCAGTACCGCGCGCCGCAATGGTACTTGGCGATGATTCGTATTACATAGCCCGGCCATTCTGGCCGGGCGCCGAGCCAGGATGGCTCGGCTATATGAAGCGAAAGTCGCGGCGCGCGAGTTCCGCCGCGGCGAGAATGGCGGCGACCATGCCGCTGGATTCGGCGCATCCTTGCCAGGCCTTGTCGAAGGCGGTTCCATGGGCGACGCTTGTGCGCACAATCGGCAGGCCGAGGGTGATGTTCACCGCGCGGTGCATGCCCAGGAGCTTTAGCGCGATGTGGCCTTGATCGTGATACATCGCGACCACGGCGTCGAACTCGCCGTCGCGCGCCCGGACCATGAGCGCATCGGCGGGAATGGGTCCGGCAGCGCTCACGCCGTCGGCACGGGCCATGCCGACGGCCGGCGCGATAATGCGGTTTTCCTCGTCGCCGAACAGCTCTTCCTCGCCGGCGTGCGGGTTCAACGCGCAGACGCCGATGCGGGGTTCCGCCACGCCAAAGCCGTCTCGCATGACGGCGTTGGCCAATCGGGCTTTTGCTGCGATGGCGCCGGGGGTGAGCTGACCGGGGACCGCGCGCAAGGCACAGTGGAGCGTCGTGTGAACGACGCCCAGGCCGGCCCGCGAATGCGGCAACTCAGCCTGCGGCAAGTACAGCATCATGGCGAAGTCATCGACGCCACATAGTTCCGCCAGGAGCTCGGTGTGACCGGGATAGTGGTGGCCGGCCGCATGAAGCGCTGCCTTGCTCAACGGCGCCGTCACGAGTCCGGCAATCTGCCCGGCGATGGCCCGCCGCGTCGCCAACACTACGGCCTCGTACGCGGCCTGGCCGGAGCGTGCGTCGAGTTTTCCGGCAGGCGCGTCGAGCACATCATCGCTCCCCACCGGGAGGCACGGAATCGTGGATTGGTCCGAGGGGTCCAGCCCCAATTGCGCTACGGTGGTCACGGAATCCAACACGCGCACGCGCGCCGTCGAACCGACCAACTTAATCGCGCGCTGCAAGATTTCCGGATGCCCCAACGCTACCGGCCGGCAACGCTCGTGGACCCGGGCATCGCTCCAGGCGCGCACGACGACCTCCGGGCCGATTCCGGCCGGATCGCCCATCGTGATGGCCAGCAGTGGCTTTTCCGTGGCGTCTGCCATGTGAGTCTGAATGGAAGCAGGGATTTCGAGTTGCGATTGATTCTAAGTCGAACCAAGCAGGGAGCAACCGCTAACGCCGCTTGCTCGCTTTCCATAGAATAGCAGTATGCGACACGCGGAAAGCCATCGAGAAGCCGAATCGGGAGACGCCGTCAGCGACCCCGAGCGGGTGTTGATTTACCGGACGCCGAACGCCATCGAAGCCAAGTCGCTGGCGATGCACCTGGAAGATGAGGGGATCGAGGCGCACGTGACCGGCGAAACGCTATACGAAGCGTATGCTGGACTCGGACTGAGCCGGACCTCACCCGTGGAAATTTGGATCGCCGCGGCGGATCGAGACGAGGCGTTGCCGGTAGTGAATGCGTGGCGCGCCGAGCATCCTGATCCTGGCGAGGACTTGCCGCCGAAGTTTCAATACTCAGTTCGCAGCCTGCTGGTGCTGACGACGGTCATCGCCGTGTTCGCGTTTCTGCTCGCGCGGAACGGCGAAACCGGCGCGGCCATTATTGCCCTGCTCGCCGAGGTGCTGCTTTATCTCGTGCCGCCGCTAATTTATTTCTACCGGCGCTACCTTCGAAGAAAACCGGAAGCATGACTCGAATCTTTCCCACGCTCGCCTCCTTCTCGCTCATGTTGATGGCGGCGGCGCTGGCGCTGGGTTTTTCGATCGGCGATTTGTACACGACGCCGCCCGATCCGGCGGCGCTCGCCTGGCGCGGCCGGCACATGCTGACAGGCGTGGCCGCGGCCCTGGCGGTTGTCCTTGTCGAAAGCATTGCGGTCACGTACTTCATTGGCACCAGCCGTTGGTGCAAAGAGGTCACGGAGACATACAGGCTGCCGCCGGCCGATCTTGCCGAGAGCACGCGGCTGAAACGCCGAACGTTCCCGTGGTGCGTGCTGGGGATGTTGACAGTCGTTGCCGTCGGAGCGCTCGGCGCCGCTTCTGACCCCGGCACCGGTCGCGCGAATACGGCGGACATGGCCCCCGTGCATCAGATCGCCTCGCTGGCCGGCTTCTGCGTCGTCGCGTGGACTTATTTTCAGGTGTGGTTGAACATGGCGGCTAATCAGGATGTGATTGCCCGAATTGTCGCCCAGGTGCAGCGAATTCGCGCCGAGCGCGGGCTCGACGCACCGCCGGTTGCCGCCGCGACGGACCCTGGATAGGGGGTCCTCAAAATCGTCAAAAACGTCGCCGTCGGACGCGTTCCCGCAACGGTTTCCCGCCCCCCTGACATGCTAGCAAATGCAACTATACTAGGGAGTTCCGGAACATCATGTCTCCTTCCTCCGCCGCTTCGTTTGCGCCGCGCTCTCAGGTCAGGTTGCCCATGTCCAAGGCTTTGACGATCGTAGGCATGGTCGTCGCCGGGCTCGTTGGGCTCGTGTTTTTGCTGGACCTGGCCGTGAGCTTTCCGTTTGACCGGGCGAGCATCGTCATGGACGTCGGCGCCCTCGTGGCCGCGGGGCTCTTGGGCTACCTCAGCTGGGATGCCATGCGGGACGTGCGCTGAGCTGCCGCACGCGAAACCCTTCAAAAGCCGAACCGGCTTTATGCCGCCGTGCGAAGGATCGATCGCTGTGGCCGCGGCGCTGATTGCCGTGAAAGCTCGCCGGCAAGTTGGCTGATGGTCGCGGAGCGCAGCGCTCGCTGTCGAACCGCCTCGGCGACCTGGTCCATCACGTGTTCAATGGCGCGAACAGATCGACCTGAATTGGCGCGCGAAACGTCGATGTTGACCACCGCCGCGCTGGTGAGGTGAGCGGCGTCCAGCCGCCGCGAAACCCCGCCAAAGGGCAAAAATCGGCCCTTGGAAGGCGCTTCCACGTGCGGCCTGAATTCCACGATTCCAAAAGGAAGGGACCGAACTTCGGTCGTCCTCGATTTCACGGCGCCGCCAACCACGGCCTGTATTCCAACCTGGCAAAGCGTGCGTTCGAAGGAACCCCGCTTCAGTTCCCCCTCAATCGCCAACGCGTTGATTGACCTGGAAGCACTCTCAAAGCTCGCCGCGGCGCGGATCACCGTTTCCGCGAAGAGAGGTTTCGCGGCATCGTTAATCAACAGCGCCAGATTGAGCGGAATCGGCTGCTCAACGGCCGCCGTCAGCCCAGCAACTTGCCGCGGCGCTTCAATGGCCCAGGTGGCGCCGATCCCCAGATCGATCAACCGGCTGGCTACATGACTGGGAAGCCCTTCGGCCGGAACAGCGTCGGGCCAGCGAACGACAATCGAAACTGGCGGAACGAACGCGACTGCGCTTGCCACGAGCAACCTCCCTGGTTCCCGGCGGCTCGCCGATTTCCTTTAGGCGAGACTACCAACAGAATCGGGCGTGGGAGCAAGCCGACTCGACGCGGCCGACTGTCGCAAGGGTCACGGCAGTCAGCAAGAAAAGTCCGGCTGCGTAAAGTGTAACTGCGCCGCCGGCCCACAGGCGGGAGCTTCTTGTTCGGAAAACCCCTGACAGCTAGCCGTGCGCTTTGGTATTTTGTGGCATTCCCCACTCGCTAAGTCAGAACAGTTCCTTTCCGTCTTCCTCCATGCGCATTCGCACGGAACATTGGAAGTTTCGTCCGCACCCGCTGCTGCGGAACGGCCACCTACAAACCATCGCGGCGATCTACCTGCCGCGTCGGCATGCTCCCTATCAGGCGCAGGTCCACTACATTCCGGTTGATGAAGTGCCAGCCGAGCAAGGCGGCGACCTCATCGCCTTGCACGAAGACCGCCCGCCGGAGTGGCGGCCGGATCGTCCGGTGGTTCTGCTCGTGCATGGCCTGGCCGGCTGCTTCGGCAGCGCATACATGTGCCGGATGGCCGACCATCTCTACCGGCGCGGGTACTGCGTGTTTCGGATGGACATGCGGGGCTGCGGGGCAGGGGAGGGGCGCGCCAAGCTGCCGACGCACTGCGGCCGATCGGCTGACGTGGCCGCGGCGTTGCGATTTATGGCCGCGCTGTATCCGGAATCGCCGGCGTACACCATCGGCTACTCGTTGGGCGGTTGCCTGACGCTCAATCTGCTGGCGGAAACCGGCGATGAGCCGGTAGGCAATCTCAAGCGCGCTATGGCCATCTGCCCGCCAATCGATTTATTCGCCGTCGAGCGGCGCTTCGATTCGCCCGGCGGCCGGCCTTACGACAAGTTCTTCGTGAAGAAGCTGTGGCGGCAGATCACCCACCGCTGGGCGCAGTTCCCGGAAATTGCCCCCGCGGTGATACCGCGTGAGCCGAAGCGGCTGCGGCAGATTGATGAAATGGTGATTGCGCCGTCGGCGGGCTTCGAGTGCGCCGACGATTACTATCGCGCGACGCAGCCGGGGCCAAAGCTCACGGCGATCAAGCAATCGGTGCTCATCATCGCGTCGGAAGACGATCCGGTGGTGCCGACGGCGCCGCTGTTGGAGTATCCGCATAGCGACGCGATCCAGGCGGTGGTCGTGCCCCGCGGCGGGCATTTAGGATTTATCGCTCGCGCGAATGGCGATCCGGATAAGCGCTGGCTGGACTGGCGGATTCTCGAGTGGATCGAGACCGGGCACTAGCTAATTCGTAGCGGCGGCTTCCAGCCGCCGTGTGAAACCGCGACTCAACGCAGTCACGGCGGCTAGAATCCGCCGCTACTTGGCCGCTGCGTTGCTCGGCGGCGCTGGATGGCGGTGCACGAGCCCTTCAAGGCGGCCGACCGCAAGCGCCAATGCCAGCCCAAGGACCAGCGAAACCGAGAGCTTGCCGCGGTCGTGGTCATGGAACTGCAGCTCGGGGAGCAGATCGCTGAGCGAAATGCACAAGAACGTGCCTGCCGAAAAGGCGAGCGAATAGGCCAGCAGCATTCCTGTTTGCTCGCTGCTCGCCAGGCCCGCATAGAACAGAGCAATCCCCAAAGGAATCGCCAGCGCGAACAGCGCGTTCACCACGTGCCGCCACCGCAGCGACCAACCGCCGCGGGCCATCAGCATGCCGATGGTCATCGAATCGAACGGCTTGTGCAGCAGGATCACTAGAAACGTGCCGATTCCGGCCAGCGGCAAGTTATCATGTCGATCGTACACGCTTGCCGCGAGGGCCACGCCTTCGATGATGCTATGAACCGTTAGCCCAAACGCGGCGCCGCTCCAGGTGATGTCGTGATGGTGGTGCTGGTGCTCGCACGCTTCGTGGTGCTCGTGGAGGCTCCCGCCCGCGTCGCTCTCGACGTCATGATGGTGGAAGCAAAAAAACCGCTCGATGAAAAACATCACGAGCCAGCCGCCCAGCGCCCACAGCATGATGGTAAACTCATAGCCGGTGGAATCAGCCGTGGCGACACGGGCCTCGGCCAGCGCGTGCGGCAGCATGTGCAGCATGCCGACGCCAAGCATCATGGCCGCGACGAAGCTGAGGGCCACCTGCATCCCGCGGTGGGTGAGTCGGAACCACAGCGGCAGCATGCCGCCGAGGATGGACGCGCCGAGGACTAGCAGGCAGTAATAAGTAAGCGGAACGACCGGCGACATGAAAATCACTTCAAGCGGCTAGCGAGCGGCCAATCCCGCAGTATGTCACCGTGTGAAGAACATCACAAGTTTGCACCCCAGCATTTATTGATGTTCAGAATGCCAATCGAACTCGCGTGCCATGCCCACGTCCGCGTGGGCATGAAACTACAGGCAACCATGCCCACGTCGGCAGACCTCCGTGGGCATGGCACCCATTCGTCGGCGACTCTCCAGTCGCAATAGACTCCCGACCCCTTCCATTCAACTTCCCATGATAGCGTGCATTCAACGCGTCACCGCCGCCAAAGTGATCGTCGTCGGCGAAGATGTCGGCGCGATCGGCTGCGGTCTGCTCGTCCTGCTGGGCGTCGCCGCGGAGGACAACGACGAAGACCTTCGCTGGATGGTCGACAAAGTCGTCGGCCTGCGGGTCTTCAACGACGCCGACGGCAAAATGAATCTCGCGTTAAGCGACGTCGGCGGCGAGTTGCTCGTTGTAAGCCAGTTCACACTACTGGGAGATTGCCGCAAAGGACGGCGGCCCAGCTTTATCGCCGCAGCGCCGCCCGAGAAGGCGGAGCGAATGTATGAAGAGTTCGTCGCGGCGGCCCGGCAGCTCGGCGTTCGCGTCGCCACTGGCCGCTTCCGCGCTCACATGGAAGTCGAGCTCGTCAACGATGGCCCCGTGACGCTTGTGATCGATTCAGCCGACTGCTAGATCCGCATGCGATTTTCGCGCCGCTTAGTGCTTCAACCATTTCCCGATCCGCCGCGCCGTGTCGTAGATCGTTCGGTCTGGTTGGCTGCCCGGCGGCGCCTGCGGTTGGGCGGCGGGCGGCGTCGGTCCATATGGCGAAAATTGGACCGGCCATTGCTGCTGAGGCGTCGGACCGCCTTGGGCGATCATCGGCGCCGGCTGGCTTTCCGGCGGCAAGTACAGCCGCTGCCGAATCGCGTCGGTGTTCAGCACGATTGGCGTAAGTTGGCCGTAGCGCTGCATGATCGACGGTTCGCTGAGAATCAGCATCGCGACGCCGGCGAGCTTCGCGTAGCACGAGAGGTTGCCCCACGGATCATCGCCCCAAAGCTTGAGCGCGGTTCCGAACGAGCTTTTGAACCGCCATCGCCCGCCCTGCCACTCGACGGCCCAAATCTCGTCCAGCACCAAATGCGACAGGACGCCGATGAACACGCCGCCGGCCTTGAAATAGCGCAACTGCAAGTTCTGTGAGCCGCAGATGAGAAATGCCAGGCCGGTGAAGATCAAGAGCGCGGGAATGCTGTGAAACATGCCGCGATGCACCGTGTAGCGCTTGAGCAATCCCGCGACTCCGAACCGGATGAACAGATAGGTGGCCGCGGCGGCGAGCACGATTTGCTCGTAATTCAAGCCGAGATGTTCAAACCGGTCGACCAGCAGCATCGGCGTCACCGCCGACGCCAAACCGATGGTTTCGCGCACGGGGACGCCGGAGTCGCTGTCGATGTCCGGCAGCATGCCGCCAATGCCGCACAAGCCCCCGGCGACGAGTCCCGCTTCGATCGGCAAACCGTTGTAAGCGCCAACGCAAGCGTACCCGACGCCCAGCGTGCAACTGGTCGTGATGTGCGTTTTAAATCCCGCCATCGCGTCGCGCCCAACTCCATTCGGGTGGCACGCCCAGAATCTTCGATGGGCGTGGTTCGAAGCGCGCGAACTCTCCCAAATCGCGGTTTCCCCGCCAAGCCCATCCGCGATCGTACGAACAAGGCGACAGCTGCTGGCGCCGCCGTCACCGCTAGCACAACTGCCCTTCGCCCCGCGGGATGCCGTCGATATACTCCCGCGTTCACTTTCGCGCGACACGAGCGAGCAGGAACACGACGAGCGGCCAAGCCATGCAGACCTACGACATCCTGATGCTAGCGGTCCTCGCCGGAGCTACGATCTTCGGCTTCTGGAAAGGCCTTGCTTGGCAAGTGGCCTCGCTTGCGTCGCTGGTTGTTAGCTACTTCGTCGCGCTGCGCTATGCCGACCGCCTGGCGCCGATGGTTAGCCAGCAGGCGCCGCTGAACAAGTTCATCGCGATGCTCATCATTTACGCCGGCACGTCGCTGGCGATCTGGCTCGTCTTCCGCGTGGTCGCCGGCTTCATCGACCAGGTGAAGCTCAAGGAGTTCGACCACCAGATGGGCGCCCTAGTCGGCTTCGCCAAAGGCGTGCTGTTGTGCATCGCCGTCACGTTCTTCGCCGTGACGCTGACTGGCGAGTCGCAGCGGGAACGAATCATCGCCTCCCGCAGCGGACAGTACATCGTCCAGGTCCTCGACAAGGCCGACGCCGTGGCGCCGCCGGAAATCAAGCAAGTCATCGAGCCGTATATCGCCAAGATCAACCAACGGCTCGATCCGAATTATCGTCCCAACCCGCAGCAGGACGTTCGGGACCTCCGGCAGTACTTTGAACAGCAAACCGGCGCGCCGGCCGCGCCGAATTGGCAAACGCCGACCACCGGCAACAGCTGGCCGGCCACGATGGGCCAACCCGTCCAACAGCCGCCGGCCGCCCAGCCGCAAACCTCGGCGTGGCCCTCGCCGCTCGAGGGCAACCGAAGATAGCCCGACCATCCTGGTCCGCATCGATCATTGGCTGCTCTCGGCGGTAGATCGCCAATCAAATCGCACTGAGGGCAGTCAAATCGCACTGAGGGCAGTGATAGCTC
>JAICUM010000348.1 GCA_025935855.1 Pirellulales bacterium
TGCTCGGCACGATCGCCGGCGTCACGAGCATGTGGGAAGTCCAGCTCTACCCCGGCCCCGGCGTCGCCGCCCAGCCCATGTCCGTCGTCGTCTTCGCCCGCGACAGCCGCTCAGCAGTCGTCTCCGCCCTAAACGGCCGCCCGGGATACATCGCCGGCCCGTGGCGCCGGCTGAACTAAAAATCCTACTTCTGCCGGCTCCCTCCCCCTTGTGGGGCGGGCCGGGGAGGGGGTTGCAGCGCCCGAAGTCGCCCGAGCACAGTGCGGTAGTCCGTCGCGATAGCGACTGGGGAGGGGGTTGCAGCGCGCACGCTTCCGAACCCGCATCCCTCCGGCCACCTCCCCTTGAGGGGATGGGGTTCTGCATCTACCTGCATCACTGCTTTAAGGCCTGAAAGGCCGAGCTACGACAGCCCAGGGCGCAGCCCTGGGTATTTGGACATGTATCTGCCCCCAGCCCTGTAAGGGCGCGCTAGCGATCTCCACTCGTTAGCGCGCCCTATCAGGGCTACAGCCGAGCCGCATGACTCCTGACCCAGGGCGGCGTCCGCCGTTGGCGGCCTTGCCCTGGGCTATCATAGCGCGGCCCTTCAGGCCTGAAGCACATGCTTGCGGTTGCATAATCTTGGGAAGGGATGGGGAGGGGGTAGCAGCGCTTCCGATCATCGCGTTGACTGCTCCCGCTAAACGCCCGCCGCCAAGACGCCTTGCTGCCGGCCTCTTGAGCCATAAGATAAGAAGTTCGACCCCAAGCCGGAGTGGCGGAATTGGCAGACGCGCTGGACTCAAAATCCAGTGCCCGCAAGGGCGTGAGAGTTCGAGTCTCTCCTCCGGTACTCTCTTTAAAATTGCGATTGGTGCGAACTCGTCGGCCGCCTCGATTGTGCTCGGAGGGGCGGTCGCGAGTAACTACGAGCAACCGATTCGCCACATCCTGCGCAGTTCGTGAACACCTCAGCTCGCAGGCAAAGGGCCATTAGGCCAGCCGGTCAGGGCGCCCGCGGTATTGAGTCAGTCACTATTAACTCACGACTCGCTTATGACCTGGCGTAGCCCACGAGCCGCCTCCGGCGCGGAATCCACCCGCCTACTTCTTTAGCGGGTGATGGACCATCCATGGAGTTAAACGATGCCGCGCCGTCAGCACGGCATGGCCTAGTTACTAGCCGCGCGTATCGACATGAAAGGCGACTGACACGCCGGTGACCGACGGATCGCGCAAGCTATTTGCGAATGTTTTGCCTTCCAGATTCGTTGGCGTCTCTAGCCCAGCTAACTCGTACAGCGTCGTGTAACCGCCGATCGACTCGACGAGCATTGCACTCTGAGATCCCGACATTGTGGATTCCAGCGTCACGACGACGTTCAAATCGGCTCGCAAGTCGCCTACGGCAAGCCCGCCGCAGACCCGAGCTCGGTGAGAAATCTCGCGAGGCTATAGTCACTTAACTTCTGTCGTTAACTTAAAGTCCAATACGTTGTCCTCGCCGGCCTTCACCTCTTCACGAAGCTCAGACGCCGTGTTGTAACGCGCCGGCAATGCTTGCGGCTTCGATTGGCTCCCAGGTTCGTCATGCGCGCCCCGTTCAATGCGAATGGTATGCCAACCGATAAGTGCGCCCGCCTGACCGCGTTTGTAGCCGAGCGCGTAATGCCCGTCCTGATCGGCGGCGCCATACGATGGAGAACCGTAGGTCGCCTCGGGTTCAAATCGAATCCGGGCCCCTGCCAGCGGCGCGCCGTCGAGCGTCACTCGACCGCTTACCGGCACGACTTCTGGCCCGCGGCCGCTGCATCCAGGCAGAAGGCCCGCCAAGAGAATGAGCGAAGCGATTCGGGCCGAGGCGGTCCGCAGGCAAAACAGCGTCAGGTCAATGACGACATGATGACTCAGCCGAGACGCGGTGCTAACGGCTCGCGGCCACTTCATCGTTACGAACTCCGAAACGCTGATAGGCCCCAATCGTTATGCCATTTTGCACGCCCTGGAACCTATCAACCGGTAGCGCTTTATTGTTTTTTGCGTCGTTGTATTCGATGTCGTCACTGATGAATGTAACGGACCCGTCGCAGAAAGCGAAATTTCCGCCCCCGGGATGCTTACTGCTGAAGCCTTCGGTGCAAGTGTCGTGATCGCCGGTCTCTGGATGATTGAACTTGAGACTCACCCGCCCCAGCGCCCAGGCGACGCCTAGCATATTGGCGCCTTGCGGATTTCGCACGCCGATCCATGTCGCCGCTAGACAGTACGAGTCTCGTTCGCCCAGCAAGAACGTCGAACTCGTTCCGTCAGTGATTTGCTTGAGTTCAATCGGCGTAAGGCCCTCAAAAACGCCGTTCCCCTCGCACTGGTTGGGGTCTCCAATCCAATCCGTTGCCGAGCAGTGTGGAGACGTGCAAAGACAAGGTAAATCGACGAAGCCCCGTGACCCGACGTAATTAGAAGTCGATGGGGTAAACTGCGGCGTCAACGTTTGCGAGTATGTTCCGTTAAAATGCCGCTCCCATTTATCACTCTCGAACGTGCGCACCGCGCGCGGTGAGCCGTCGTACGGCACGAGGTCCGGCGTCGTGTCGCTGGGGCAGCGAAATATCGACAGCGGCGTCTTTAGCGGCTCAAGCTCTTTAGGGTTGGTCTTTGCGGCGATGAATACATCGCACAAGTTGCGTTTGCCGCTTCTCGTGCCGTCCGGTGGCATCAAATAAGTTGACGACGGCCGGAGGCGGTCGTAGATCGACTGCTGCTCCAGGTATGGCAACGTGAACGTGCTCCACGACCATCCCTCGATCTCCTTCGCTTGGCTCACCAACCCAACCGGCAGCTTTTTCTTCGCCGATTCATAATTGAGCACCGCTAATGCGATGTTCTTGATCGAGCTCTGGCATTGGGCCCGGCGCGCCGCCTCACGAGCTGCTTGAACCGCCGGCAGTAGCAGGGCGACCAAGACGCCAATGATCGCGATTACCACTAACAATTCGACGAGCGTGAATCCGCGGAGCAATGCACTAGCACGACGATGCTGCTTGCGGTGTGCTTCAATTATTGCCAAGTCAGCTTGATCGATATGGGCATTCATTCACTGTCCGTGTTTCCTCGTCCTACGCCTATACGACGCGCGCCGTTCTTGTACTGAACGAACGACCGCGCTAGTCGTTGGAACGATGACGGTTGAGGTGAAATGTTCGATGTTCATCCACGGCGGCGGCCACGCCGAGTTGCCGCCGCGCCAATGCCCGCCGCTAAAGCCATGAATGCCGAAGTGGGTTCAGGCACAGAGGTCGCCGCGACGGTGGCCGAAGCAAACTGGCTTTTCCAGATGGCTAGGTCCGCGCCGTCGATGTTTCCCACGCCGTCGGCGTTGCCTTGTGGCTGGCCGCCGGCCGTGCCGACTCCGCGCTGCCAGATGAGGAAATCAGCGCCGTCAACGTCGTCGTCGCCGTCGAAGTCGGCGTCCGCTGTGGGACCGGCGGGCGAGATGTTGTAGGTCACGTCGTAACCGAGGGTGAGACCTCGAATCATGCTGGCGTTCTGGGTGGTCAGGATGGTGAACGGACCAGATTGGCGCGGAAAGGCGCTGCTTGCGAGGAGGGGGTCGGTGACTGGCGGGTCCTGGTAGGCGCCGAAATTGGTCTCCATACGAAGATGGCTCGCGAGCGTTCCATCTCCGAAAGGGCTAGCATTGCCCCAGCCGATGGTTTGCTCGCCCGGATCCACGATCGCGTCCACGCCCTGCGTCAGGCGCATGGCCGACGTGCCTTCGTTGAGTTGCCCCGATTGAAATAGCTGCACGCCGAAGTTGGAGACGCCGCCCGGAGTGATCGTGTAACCGGAATCGGCGAGCGTGCCGGTAAAGCTAACGTTCGATACCGTCACCGGACTGAAAAGGAGCCCGCGTCCCACGTCGATGTCGTTAACGAACATTTCCCCGGTAGCCGAACTGACGCCGATGCCGCGACCACTTTGGTTAGTGCCAGAAAGGCCCCCAGTGGTGAGGACCAACCCAGATTCCGCAAGCGTCGTAATCGGAGAGATGGTGAACTCGGCGTCAAAGGTGAGCGTGATGCCGGCTGGGATGCCATTCCCATCCATCCAATTTCCGGCGGCGGTGGAATCGCCAACGATGGAAAACGACTTCCGTGGCGTCGTACTTGCGGCGCTGGCGTCGGCCGCCCGCACGTACGTGGCCGGCGCCCAGCCGTTGTATGGATCAAACGGAGTCCCGTCGGTGTGCGCCGAAAAGAAGGGCGAAGTATTTACACTAGGACTCGTAGTTCGGACGTGGTTCAGATTTTCGTACTTGGGAACGACAACGGCGGCCGCCCAAGCGCCGACGGCGCTAGAGAAAACAAGTGCGGCGCAGCCGCTCATAAGAACATGTAACGTGGTGCGAGCCATGGGAAGCCTCTCTGTGTACGGAAAAGTGCAGCAAAGGACCTATCGATAGGTCCATCCGCTCGAAAAAAATGGTCGGGCAGCAGCGACAGATCATAGTATTACATTTTCTTCACATGTCAAAGCTCGTAATAAACCTTGACATCCACAGTGATTGCCTAAAGTCCGGCCGTTTGATTCAGGGCGATTGCGCTAAGTTAGGTAATCTGTCATGCTCCTGGCAAGGCGATTGCGAAAGGGGGTCAAGCGCGGCTCGCGGCGTGATCGTCGTCGCTGGTCGGCGGGATGTCTCGAGAGGCAGAGGCCGAATTCTTGCCCGTCGCGCCTCACGCGATAGAACGCAGCGGCGCACTGCATCGTCTATGGCTGTCATCACCGGATGGAGCATTGTGCAGATGCATTATGCAGCAGCCGAGATCCTAAGCGACCCCGTGTTTTCGAACCAATGACTTTTCGGCGAAACATGGTTTTCAGCCCTGCGCAGCCGCGCGCAATTCTCCCGCTGGCCTATTTTCGCTGCTGCTTTTAGCCGCGCCCTCTTATATACTTCTGTCCACTGCCGTACGCAGGCGGCGCCGTGGTCGAGATGCGTCACGCTTCTTTTCGTCAGCCGTAGCCTCGCAACTCCGATCGCAGCTGGCTCTTTGACAATTTACTCTGCACTTTCTCGGATCGCCCAACGGTCGGCGGCACGCCATTCCTGCGCGCATTGTCACCAGATCAGACACTTTTGTCCCAGGCGCGAAACGCATGACCCTCAAGGACCAAGACGACAATGCCAAGGCCTGCCAAGACTTCCATCGACGGCCGTCGGCGAAAAGGGCCGCCCGCGGCAGGGTCGGCCCCCAAAACTCGCGTCGCCTAACTCCTTAGCTGCCAGCCGCTAGCCGCCAGCCGCCAGCTATTTTGGGCCGCCACCCCCCATGTTTCCCTCGGAACCCCCATCCCAAAA
>JAICUM010000019.1 GCA_025935855.1 Pirellulales bacterium
AAATGCTGCACCAAATGCTGGAGAAGGGATTGTTGAAGAGCGGCGACAAGACGGTTGACGGGAAGCGAAGAAAGAACGTGCGGATCACCCCGGCCGGAAGAAGGCTTTTGTCAAAAGCGCGATTGCAGCTCAAGGAGCTGGCTTCTAAAATCCTCGACGACAAGGATGCACGTCAATTGCGTGCTGAGAAATCAGACGGCTTCTATCGACACAGGCTCCGGCGGCGGCAATCTTCGTCCGATTGATGGTTGGCGCTGTGTTCTTATCGGAAGGCATTCAGAAGTTTTTGTTTCCCGCTGGACTGGGAGCAGGACGTTTCGCGAAGATTGGATTTGAGTCGCCCGAAACCGTCGCGGCCATCGTGGCTTTTTTCGAGATCGTCTGCGGCAGCCTCGTACTCGTTGGCTTAGCGACGCGGCTGGCGGTCATCCCCTTGATCGTGATTATGCTGACGGCCATCGTCTCGACTAAACTCCCGATCCTGCGCGAACAGGGATTTTGGAAGATGGCTCATGAAGCGCGCACGGATTGGTGCATGTTGCTGGGCTCGCTCTTTCTGCTGCTGGTGGGCGCCGGCCGGTGGTCGCTCGACTCGCGGCTCGGTGGCGGGGCTCGTTAATCCGGGCATGGAAGTCGCCGGCTTGGCGGCGATTTTTACTTGGGTGTAAAGCGAGACAGCTCAAAGATCTTGAGCTGCTTTTCAAGGTCGACGACCTTCCCCACCGTTTCCTGAAAGCCTCCCTCGCCGAACAACTCGTGCTCTCGCCCCTCGAATTGCTCGCCTAATTCCTTCACCTCCTTGTCGGAAAGAACGCCATAGAGAGCAGGAAAGAGGACGGTGTCTTCGCGGGCCTCGTGCGGGCGATACATCCGGATGAAGGCCTGGCAGACGTCGACAACCTTCTGCTTGGCTTCGAGACGAACGAATTCCATTGGTGTGGCGAGACGAAGGAGGTCATCGGTCAACCGTCGCCCTGCCTGATGCTGCTGGCGGAGTACGGAGACCAGATCCGAAAGCTTCTTCTGTTTCTCAAACGCTGGAAAGATGAACTGCTCCTCCAGCTTTTCGTGATAGTCCTCGACAAAACGCCGTACTAATTCGGCTGGCTTATGAAACACATCTGGTGGGACGTCGTCTCCCGCGTGGATCCTTTGCAGGCCTTCTTCATAGATGAGCAGAATGCGGTTGAGCACGCCGTGCTCGCGCATCAGATCTTCGGGAGCGGAAATCTCTGGCTCGGCAGTTTCATGGTTTTCCGCACTCGCTTTTGTGGGCGGCTCGTCGGCAAGCAGCGGCCTGGCCGCCATTGAGGCGGGTCCAAGGACGGCGGCGCTTGTGACCAGAAACTGCCTGCGGCTGCGATTACTCACGTGAAGGATCCTTATCCAATTCTGTGAACGGGGGCCCAAGCGACCTTGCCCAAGTCGCTGGTGCAAAAGCCGCGCCCACTGCCAGGAACGCACACAATTATCTGCGCCCCGCGTTCGTTGCGGCGGCATGTCGGATTTCGAGATTGCAAAGCCGGCCTGTCAAGTTACATGTCGTCACGGGGAAGCTGGGCCTTCGTTACGGAATTCGATATTCACGCCAGCGATGGGTCGATTAGAACGCAAGTTTGTAGATTGGAGTCCCTTGGAACCTTGGAGCGGCTGTGCTTCTGCGGCAGAATGATTCTGCCGCGAGGCGGTTCACATCATGTATCTCATCTCCGAGGCGCTGCGGCGGTCCTTTACCGTACTACTCACCCCGCCGACTTGTGAATGGAGGTGGACATTTTTCCGAATCTCAACCTGCCGGTGATTTGCGTCTGCCAGCCGTACGCCGGGATGGACCCTGAGCAGATGGATGGATTCACTAACTACTACTAGTGCCACTTCCTGGACACCGGCGGCATCGAGTACGTCGAGTCGCGAAACGTGTAGGGGATGCCGCTAATTTTGCACATCTGCACGCCACGACTGGCGTTCCGCGCGGTGGGTACCTAGTGCGGATTTCGCGACGAAAAGTAGGCTGCCATGCCGATTACGCAAAGCGCCAAGCCGCCCCAGCGTAGATACCGCGGAGCCGAGCTGTTCCAAAACTTGGCGGTGTCAAGATCCGCTTGGGCGCTGCGATACCGCTTAGCAGCGGCGACGATTTCAGGGTCGTCGTCGGCGTCCACTTCACCAAAGTGGTCGTGGTCGTGCGCGTGGCCGTGCGCGTGCATCGTTTCGTGCAACGCTTCCGAGGCCGTCGTGAGCTCGGTCGCGCGGGCATCGTCCCACACCAGATTCTTGGGCAGCAAGTAAGGCCAAGCGAAGCTTGCGATGAACAGCAAGACGCCAACGGCCAAAAAGCAGCGTGCAACGTTTGACGATTTCATGGGGCCACTGTTTCTCCGTCGTCAACGGCGACCATGAGCGCCATCGTTTCAGGGGCGATTGAATCGGCCAGAAAGCCAACATGGCCGTCCAAAACACGACGTTGACGCCGCCGGGGTGCAGACTTCGCGCCGCATCGGCCATGTATTTTTGCCACTGGTCGTGGCAAGGCATGAGTTTTAGTTGCGCGTCGGCCGGCTCGGGGCAAGAAAAAAGCACGTCAGGCGCGGTTGAATTGGGCGTTTGAGCGTAATCGAGTTGTCCTGCGCCGCTACCGGCTTCGTGGAAATCAACGGCCAAGAGACTGGATCCCGGCCAAGGCAGCGCCCAGACGCCGCGAGGATCGCCCGGTAGGTCGCGCGTTCGCACCTCGCCAATCAAGAGAGAGTTGGATAGGCCGTCGGTGACTTCGGCGACGCGGCGGCCTTCGCGGCTAATCGGGCCTTGCCAATTGGAGTCCAAGTGAAAGGCATTCGCGAAGGCGGCGTAATTGCCTTTGCCGAACAAGTGTCGCGCCGCCGTACTAACGGCGCCCAACTCTTTGGAATCCATAAGCCGGAGTGGCGAATCGTCGCTCGGGCAAAGCAATGACGGCGGTTGCTCGGCTTGTGGTTCGTTTACCTGAGCAACCGCCGGGCGCTTCAAATCAAACCGTTGATAGAGCGGCTGTTGTTCCAACATGGGCAACAATCGCACGAGCCAGCCGAGCTCAACGCCCGCGTCCAGGCTGGCCAGCTCCGCATAAGTTCGCTTTGCCATGCCCGATTGCGGCAAACGCTTTTGCTGCGATTCGTAACTTTGAACGGCAAGACCGAGTTGCTTGAGATTATTCTGACACGAGGCCCGGCGCGATGCTTCGCGGGCAGCTTGGACGGCCGGCAAAATGAGCGATACTAAGACCGCGATAATCGCGATGACCACCAGCAATTCAACAAGGGAAAACGCTTTCCGCATAGCGAAATTGTATCAGGACAGCGTCCGTCGATGGAATTGCCCTCACTTACGGCTTAGTAATGCTATGCCGTGCGAGAATCCACGAGCGAAACGCGCGCGCACGACTTTCAGCTTGCCGAGCCGACTTTAGTCGCAAGCCGCTCGGTCCCTCTTCCATGTTGGTCGTTACAGGGAAGCCGTCACAATACCTCCGGCGAGCAACAGTCCGCCCTCGTAGCGAGTCAGGCCGGCTGTAAGTCCGGTTCAACGTCCTGAGTCCGCAGTCCGCACTGTGGGCAATTGATATCCTCCTCGTAGAAACTCATCCGCGACGTTGGAACGCTAGCTTTAGCCTGTCCGTCGCTATAGGCTGGCCGCCGCTCGTCGATTGTGGCGAGCGCGCCGCACACTTGGCAGGCTGTGAGGCGAGTCGAAAGCACGTGCACACCACCTAGAGGTTAGCCACAGTCTGAAGCGCCGCTGATACTTCGCGAATAATCTGTTCCGTTAACGCGTCGGGATCGAGCTGGCAACCTAGAACCGCGTTGCACTTGGGACATTGAAAGACGACGCATCGCTCAGGGCGGTTGCTTGGCGTGCTGACGACTTCCATGCGGCGGCTCTTGAGAATGGTCGTCTCCTCACCGCAGCGCACGCATACGCAAACAGCCATTGACGCCCCTAGGAAGAGAAAGGAAGAACCGTGATTTCAGACCAAGTCGTTCAGCGGTATCGCCCCATCGAAGCGGCGATATGAAACCATAACACAAAATGGGAGCCGCCCCGTGGACCTTCCCGTGGTGCCATTTAGCGGTTCGCCCATTCGGGATAATCAGGGCGTTTGGCCATGCCGTTGCCGATACAACCCGACCGCCGTTTATTCTGGTTATGCCGATCCGGTAATCAGCCCGCATGAGCGGCAGCTCGCATTCATGCGACCACTGAGAGTAGATCTGCCCTTGGTTTGAAGGCGGTCATGCGCTACTCGCGACAATGATCGGTGACGCAGCCGGCTAAGTTCGGAGCTCGCGACAGCTTCAGCGCTAAGAGGACTGAGCAGCAAAAAAGGGGAAAGCCATTGAGAAGTTCTGGGACTGTCATGGCATTAGATGAGACTGACACCGCAGATTTCCAGATCGTCAAGTCGCCGGCGTCGACCACCCCATTTCCACTACCATCTGCACTGAGATCGGCGCTTGATCCAAGCGTGCTCTGCCATTTCAGAAAATCGGCCCCATCAACTATCCCATTCTGATCGTAGTCGCCAGCCACTGAGGAATCTCGAACCGCAAGGTTATCGAAAAAGAGCTCGCGCTGTCCAGTCGGCAACGCTCCTTCACCAGCAACGCCGTTGCCGCTGCCATTGCCATAGAGGACGATTTCCAGGGTGTCGATGGCGCCGACTCCTCCCAGCATTCCGCTGCGCGTGGCGAGTGGTGAGCCGCCCGCCAATGGGAGCAGTGCGAGGCTGTAGCTTTGAAGGCCGGTCACCGTGAATTGGAATTTCGCTCCGCTGCTTGTCGAGGCAGTGCTTAACCCCAGATCTGTAACGCCGGCGTCGTCGGCAATCGCCCAACGATTGCCATTGAAGCCAGAGGTGGCGAAAAGTCCGAAGTGCTCAACAACTCCTGGAGTATCCTTTGGCCCCCGGCCTGAATTCAGTCGCAGAATGAATCCCGCTCCGTCGTTATCGATTGGTTGCAAGAGTGGATTGTCAAACGTGAAGTAAATGGCCTCTCCGACGGCTAGGGAGTGCTGAAACGTGCGCGTGGCCCGCGCAGTGCTTCCGCCTTGTTTGAAGTTTGCATTCGTTAAGGCAAACGCCGGTGAGCCGAGGTTATTGAACGAGCTCGCGGGATAATCAACTGCGTCGATGAAGTGGTTAAGTTGGCCATAGGGCGAACTGCTGGGGTAATGGGCGCCTCCCGCGAAGTTCCAAGGCAAGAAGCCGGCGCCGCCGTTGTCGGTTCCTAATGGGTTTTCTTCCGGTGTTGGATTGGCGCCCTTCCAGGCGCCATTGGCTTCGGCGGAATAAGCACCATCGATGGCGGCGTCCTCAGCGAGCGAAGCGGCCACAACTTGCCTTGCGCAGCATGAGACGATCGCCGCGAAGGCTAACAGCGAGTATTTGGACCAAGAACTAATCATCATTTCTGGACTACTTGGACCCGCCATCAGGACTTGAACTCTAACTATGGCGAGACGCCTTTACCGGGCAAGCCGCGACAATTCACCCTCGGCCTCCTGGTTTTTGCGGCGAGGCCAGCTTCTCAAGCCTATCGTGACGCACAGCTGTGAGCAAAAACAAAGCCGATTATCCGGGCGCCGTTCTTGGTTGAATGGTCGAAACGGCCGTATACTGAAGGCAGCATGGTATTGCAAAGGCATTGGAATCAGCTCTGTGAAAATTGAAAATGGCCGGCCATTGCGCAATCTGCCGGCGTCATCCGCTACGAGCGCAGCATGCAGTGGCGAGGCAAGAGTCATTGTCGACGGCAAGTTCTTTCGCCAAGGTTCCGCGCGGTTCTACGTGAAGGGCTTTTCTTACGGTCCGTTTGCGCCTAATTCGGCTGGACATTCGCTCCCAGAACAAACGCAGCTTCGAAGGGACCTGGCTCAACTACGCGAACTAGGCGCCAACGTAGTGCGATTGTACTCCGCGCCATCGGCTCAGGTGCTGGACGCCTTTTTGGAATTCGGAGTGTATGCGCTGATTGATGTCCCCTGGGAGAAGCACCGCTGCTTTTTCGAGGACTGGTCGGCACGGAGCGCGGCGCTGGAAAGCGTCGAGAACGCGGCGCTGGTGCTCGGCAATCATCCGGCTGTTTTTGCGATCAGCGTCGTTAATGAGATTCCGAACGATGTCGTTCGCTTTTACGGTCATCCGCGAGTCGAGACCTTTCTTTCGGAATTGAATGATTCGGTTAAGCAGCTTGCGCCCGAGTGCTTGACGACATTTGCCAACTATCCGACCACGGAGTTTTTTCAGCCCGAAGGCTTCGACTTCTGTTGCTTCAACGTTTACCTCCACGACGCGAATCGGTTGGGGGCGTACCTAAACCGGTTGCAGCATATTGCCGGAGATCGCCCGCTGATACTGGGCGAGTTTGGGCTCGACTCGGTTCAGGAGGGCGAACGCGCGCAGGCCGCTCTTTTGGAGGCGCATGTTCAAACCGTGTTCGAGCACGGTCTGGCGGGCTCGGTTATTTTTTCCTTCACGGATGAATGGTTCACGGGCGGCCGACTGCTGGATCAATGGGGATTTGGCGTGACGCGAGCCGACCGGACTTCCAAGCCAGCGGCGGAAGCAGTCAAACGAGCTTGGCAGCTGGCGCCGTTTGCGACTAATGGCGAGACACCCAAAGTGTCCATCATCGTGTGTGCGTACAACGCAGCGCGAACGCTGCCGGAATGCTTAAAGTCGCTTGGGCAGATTGATTATCCGGACTATGAAGTCATTCTCGTCGATGACGGCTCAAGCGATGAAACCCCGCAAGTCGCTGAGCAGTTCCCGCAGGTCATTTACGTTCGGCAGCCGAATCGCGGCCTGAGCGTGGCGCGGAATGTCGGCGCGGAGCGGGCGAGCGGTTCGATCGTCGCTTATACGGACGCAGACTGCGTTGTCGATTTGGACTGGCTTCGTTGCCTCGTGCAAGCGATGAAGTCTCAGCAAGTGGACGCTATCGGAGGGCCAAATATCACGCCGCACACCGATGGCTGGAGCGCCCAATGCGTCGCGGTGAGCCCCGGCAATCCCAGCCACGTGATGCTCGATGATTGCCGCGCTGAGCACATCCCGGGGTGCAACATGGCGTTTCGGCGGGAAAGGCTGTTGCGTCTTGGCGGCTTTGATCCGCAATATCGACAGGCCGGTGACGACGTGGATGTGTGTTGGCGGCTGTTGGACGAGGGCGGTTCGATTGGCTACGCGCCAGGCGGCTTTGTTTGGCATCATCGGCGGGAAACGGTGGGCGCCTACTTGAGGCAGCAGGTTGGCTATGGAAAGGCGGAAGCACTGCTGCACTTCAAGCATCCGCAGCGCTTCAGCATGGTCGGCCGCTGTAGCTGGCACGGTCGCATCTACGGCAGCGGCACAGCAGGGCTGCCGATTATTCCGGAGCGGATTTACTATGGGCCTTTCGGGCTGGCGCCATTCCAAGTCATTTATCGCCACAATCACTATGGTTTGTGGGCGTGCGTGACGTGGCTGGAATGGCATTTCACTGCGGCCTTTTTCGTCGCCCTTGGATTCCTGTTCTGGCCTTTGTGGATCATCCCAGGGGCGATGTGGACTGCGACCTTAGCCGTCACGATCAACGCGGCCTTGGAGGCGCCGCTTCCGAAAGAGGCGCCGTGGTGGTGCCGGCCATTGGTTGCCGTGCTGCACCTCATCCAGCCCGCGATTCGGGAGTGGAGGCGCGTGACCTACGACCTCAGTCTGTGGCGACCGAAGTTGCCCGAAGATTACTTAAACGTTTCGCATTCCGCCAAAGAAATCGACTCTCGCACCCACGACTTGTATTGGACGAGCAACAATGGGCTGGGCCGAGAGAAGCTTCTTGCCAAGCTGGTGCAGGAATCCCGCGATCAGAATTGGCTCGGCGTTTTTAGCAACGCCTGGGCAGCTTGGGACTTGAAGCTAGTGGGCGACCTTTGGCATACCATCCTTATCTACACCGCAACCGAAGAACTCGGCGACAATAAGCGCTTCACACGGGCACGCTGCATCGTTCAGCCGACGCTGGTTAATCGCGTCATTTCAGTTGCTTCTCTGATTTGGTCCGCCGCTGCGCTCATGACGCGCCATCCTTTGGCGTTGGGGATTGCGCTCGCCGCCAGCGGCGTCGCGCTGGTTCAAAACCTTCGCAGCCGTCGCCAATGCTTGCGAGCGGCAACTAGCCTCGTGGCAAGGGCCGGCGATCAGGCGGAACTGGCGCCGGTTAGCTCCGATGGGGAGACGCGTTTTACTGCGAATGTGCCGCCGGCAGAGCAAGTATCGGTCGAATATGCGCTTTCGCCGTTGGCGGGCTCCACGGCTAATTAGGTCTTTGGGAAATCGATCGATGACGGAAACCGTTCGTTATAGCGCTCCGACGATTTACCGCAGGCTGTTTGCAGAGGCGAGGCCTTACTGGGCGCACATTGCCACGTTATTGACACTTAGTCTGTTGACGGCGCCGCTCAAGCTGCTGATTCCGCTGCCGCTTAAGATCACTGTGGACAGCGTATTGGGAGAGAAGCCGCTCTCCGAGCTGATAGCTTGCCTGCCCGGGATTCCGCAAGAGCTGGGTTCGACGCGTTTGCTGGTGTTCGCCTGTCTGCTGCTAGTGACCTTAACCTTTCTGGCTTATCTAAATGGGTTGCTGATTTGGCTGTTGTACACGTATACCGGCGAGCGGATGTTACTACGGTTTCGCTCGAAGTTGCTAGGACATTTGCAGGAACTTCCACTGGCATATCACGACGTGAGAGGAGTCACCGACTCCACATACCGCATTCAAGTGGACGCCCAGGCGATTCAGTGGATTGTGCTGGACGGGCTGCAGCCGTTCATTACTTCGGCCGTGACGATTATCGCGATGCTCGCGGTCACAGCGAACATTGACTGGATGCTCGCCTGCATTGCGGTCCTGCTAACTCCGATTCTCCTCTTGCTGACGCACACCTGGGGAAATCGATTGCGCAAGGAGTGGGAGTCGGCCAAGCAGCTGGAAAGTAGTGCACTTTCCGTCGTGCAGGAGTCCTTGCAGAGTTTACGGGTAGTTAAGGCCTTCGCCGCGGAGAAGCGCGAAAAATCGAGGTTTACGGGTCGCGCTTGGGAAGGTGTTCGCGGCCACATGTGTGTCGCGTTCAGCCAGGGGATGTTTGATCTGATTGTCGGCGTTGTGCTGGCCGCGGGAACCGCGACGGCACTTTACCTGGGCGTGCGGCATGTTCAGGCTGGCGTAATTTCGCTAGGCGACTTTTTGCTCGTCTGGGCTTACTTTGCAGAACTGCTTGGCCCTCTCCAGCTAGTGGGCAAGAAGCTGTCCACGATCCAAGGGGCAATGGCCAGCGCGGATCGAACGCTCGCCGTTTTGGACGAGATGCCAAAGGTATTTGAAAAGCCCGATGCGCTACCACTACCGACCGCGCAAGGTGATCTCGCCTTTGAGGAAGTTAGTTTTTCGTACTCGGATGAAGTTCCCACGCTTAAGGCAATCTCTTTCGCAATCCCACGTGGAAACTGTGCAGGGATTATCGGAACGACAGGCGCCGGCAAAACGACGATTGCGGCACTGGTGATGCGGTTTTACGACCCAAATAGCGGCCGTATCGTTCTCGACGGTCATGATCTGCGCGATTATCGCTTGGAAGACTTGAGGAATCAGTTCTCGGTGGTGTTGCAGGAGCCTGTGCTTTTCTGCACTACGATTGCTGAGAATATTGCCTACGGCCGGCCCGAGGCGAGCATGGAAGAGATCCAGGCCGCGGCCGAAGCTGCGAATGCACACGTATTCATCGAACAGATGCCCGAAGGCTACAACTCGGTAGTCGGCGACCGCGGAATGATGCTCTCCGGCGGGGAGCGACAGCGGCTGGCGTTGGCCCGCGCGTTTCTTAAGAATGCGCCGCTGTTGATATTGGATGAGCCGACGAGCGCCGTGGATGTGCATACGGAAGCGACGATCATTGAGGCTCTGACTCGGTTGATTCGGGGCCGCACCACCTTACTGGTCACGCATCGGACCAGCTTGCTGTCGATGTGCGACGTTGTCCTTACCATTGAACATGGCCGGCTGGCGAACGTTCAGACTGGGCCGCGAGCGGAAAGGACGGCGCCGGCTTCCTTTGGCGCCGCCATGTAGATATCAGCACTATGACATCGTCATCTACAACTGATCGTTTGCGGATTGTGCTGCTTGGTTACATCATCCGCGGCCCAATCGGGGGAATGACGTGGCACCATCTGCAGTACTTGTTGGGACTGCGAGCTCTGGGACATAACGTCTTATTCTTGGAAGACAGCGATGACTTTCCCTCCTGTTACGATCCGTCACGTCATGTCGTCGATTGTGACGCCAGTTATGGGTTGAAGTACGCTGATAGCGTCTTTCGGCGCTTCAACTTAAGCGAGAAGTGGGCCTATTACGACGCACATTGTGACTCCTGGCACGGTCCCGCATTAAATGACGCAATTCCGTTCTGTAAGGAGGCAGACCTGCTGATCAATGTCTCAGGCGTGAATCCGCTTCGTGATTGGACCAGATCCACCGAGCGGCGGGCGTTTGTGGATACTGACCCAGTCTTCACCCAGATTGCTCACCTCAACAATGAGAGCAAATATCTTCGAGCAGCAGCGCACAATCTTTTCTTTTCATTTGGCGAAAGCATAAGCCGTGGCGAGGCAAGCGTTCCGCAAGATGGCTTTCGCTGGCAGCCAACGCGGCAGCCGATCTTCTTGGACGCCTGGCAAACTACAAACACGATAAGCAGCGCTCCACTGACCACGGTGATGCAATGGGACAGCTATCCTGCCGCCGAATATCAAGGGCAGCGCTACGATTTGAAGTCGCAGTCATTTGCTGATTTCGCCGACCTTCCGCGCATGCGCTCGGAAGTGTTCGAAATTGCCTTGGGCGGGCACGCAGCGCCGCGTGAGGAGCTAAAAGGGCACGGCTGGCAAATCACAGATCCACTTCTAGTGTCTCGCGACCCTTGGACGTATCAAGAGTACCTTCGTCAATCAAAGGCGGAATTCAGCGTCGCCAAGCAGGGCTATGTCGTCAGCCGTTGCGGCTGGTTTAGCGAGCGATCAGCATGCTACCTGGCGACGGGCCGGCCTGTCATCACGCAAGAAACCGGATTTAGCGACCACCTCCCAACGGGGCATGGCTTGTGGGCATTTTCTGACCCGCCGTCCGCGCTCGCGGCGCTCGACGCCCTGAATTCCGGTTATCATAAGCACTGTCGGGCCGCGCGCGACATTGCAGAAGCCTGCTTCGACTCGTCGCAGGTGCTCTCGTCGCTTGTGAATCGAGCGATGAACGCCCGGCTGCAAGATGGCCGGTCATCTGGAGAGGCGAAATGATCTATTCGAGCCAATACTTCGAGAAGATCGGCCAGGCGAGCCGCTCGTCGGCTGCCGTGGTAGCGCCCATCGTTCGCACGTTGCTCAATCCGCGAAGCGTTGTGGACATCGGCTGCGGTACTGGGGCATGGCTGGCCGCGTTCATGAACGCAGGAATCCATGACGTCCTCGGCGTCGACGGCTTTTGTCCGACTGACGAGCTCGAAATTCCGACGCAGAACTTCCTGCAGGCTGATATCACCCAACAGTTGCCCGTGCATCGCTCGTTTGACTTGGCGCTGTGCCTGGAGGTCGCTGAGCACTTATCGGCTGATCACTCTGAGCAACTCGTCAGAACACTCACTGAGCTTGCCCCGATGGTCGTGTTCTCAGCAGCAGTGCCTTTTCAGGGTGGATGTCATCATGTCAACGAACAGTGGCCGCAGTACTGGGGCGAGCGGTTTGCACGACACGATTTCGTAGCGATCGACTTGTTCCGTAGACGACTTTGGTCCAGTGAACCTGTGTCATGGTGGTACGCGCAAAACCTACTTTTGTTTGTGCGCGCCGGACTGTTGAACAAACTTCCTTCCGCGCGATACCTTGCCGACCGCCCCGGCCTGGTTCCGGCTTTAGTCCACCCGCAGTGTTTTCTCCAACTTGCATGGCGAAATAGAGTCCTCGAAGCGGTATTGGAATTAGTGACGGCCACGCCCGATCGTGCATCGATTGCATTGCTCGATGAAGATCGCTTCGGAGAAATGCCAGCTATTGGCCGGCGCATTTTGCCGTTCCCCGAGCAGGGCGGCAGCTATGCCGGCGTTCCCGCCAATCCTTTGCAAGCGATTGAAGAGATCGAGCGGCAGAAGGCCGACGGCATCGAATACCTTGCCGTCGGATGGCCAGCATTTTGGTGGCTGGAATACTTTGGCGAGTTCGCGTTGCACTTAGCGCGGGATTTTGGCGAACCACGCAGAAGCGATAACCTGATTCTTTATTCGTTAAATTCCTGACAATAGCTCAGGTCAAATGTTGCCGCAGGGACGAGCTGTCGTTAGTGGAATGATCGCGACGTATCCGGTCGGCGGCGTCGTTTGGGATTACGGGCAGTACTTGCTTGGGCTGCAAGATTTAGGGTTTGAGGTGTACTACATCGAGGACACTGGCAGTCCGACCTACGATCCTGCCGCCCGAGAATACACGGAAAACTGCGACCACGCAGTAGGTTACCTGGCGAATGCACTTAAGGAACTGTCGCCGGAATTGGCCAGCCGTTGGCATTTCAGGTCCTGTGCGAACGAGTCGTTCGGCCTGAGCAAGGCCTCGATTCGCGAGCTCATGGCTGACGCGGATTTGTTTCTCAACGTGTCAGGGGGCACATTGCTGCGAGACGAATACATGGCGAATCGCTGCAAAGTTCTCATTGATTCGGATCCAGGCTGGAATCATTTCGTCAATTTTCCGCATTGGGATGCCAACCCAGGATGGCAAGGAAGTCATGGATATCGGGCGCACGATCACTTCTTTACATACGCTCAGCGAATCGGCGCCGAAGACTGCATACTCCCGACCTTAGACATTGCGTGGCAGCCGACGCGGCCGGTTGTAAGCATCGATGAATGGTCGCGGCACGAGCCCGCGGCCAAGTGGACCACCGTGATGACTTGGAACAACTTCCAAAAGCCAGTGGAATATGACGGTCGCTTGTACGGAACTAAGGAACGGGAGTTTTCCAAAATAGAGCGTCTGCCCCAATTGTGCCAAAGCGAAAGCTTTGAGATCGCGGTTGGCGGCGCTCAACCGCCCGTCGAGAGGTGGCAGGATCTAGGTTGGGAGGTCGTTGACTCGCATTCAGTTTCCACAACCGCAGACGTTTATCGCGATTACATCCAGCATTCACGCGGAGAAATCAGCGTGGGAAAAAATCTGTATGTCGCAACTAAGTCCGGTTGGTTTAGTTGCCGGTCGGCATGTTATCTTGCCGCTGGGCGTCCAGTCGTTCTGCAGGACACCGGATATTCACACCTCATGCCGAGCGGCGAAGGCTTGTTTGCTTTCCAAGAAGAATCAGAGGCTGTTCAAGCGATCGAGGCGATCGCCATGGATTACAAACGACATAGCGGCGCCGCGCGTGAGCTGGCCCGCGAATACCTGGGAACTGATCGCGTCCTCCGTGACTTACTGAGCGAAATCGGCTGCAATTAGCGAAAGTTTATGAGTAGCGACTGTCGGGACTTCACGGGCGACTGGGACTATAGGCTCCTGCCGGCAAATGTCCGCATCGGGCATGATTGCTGGTTTGAGCGCAAGGAAAGCTTTGCTCGTTTTCGCAGTGAGCAGCCTACCGGGCTGCACTTTGGCGACCGCGTGCGCGTTTATACGTGGACCACATTCAATGTTGAGCCCGGGGGTTCGATTGAAGTTGGCGACGATTCGATCTTGGTCGGCGCCGTGTTCATGTGCGCTCGATCAATTCACATCGGAAGAGGCGTGATTATTTCCTATCATGTGACCATCGCGGACTCAGACTTTCATCCCGTCGATCCGGACGAGCGTCGTCGCGACGCCGTCGCCAACTCGCCAAGCGGCGATCGGCAGAAACGGCCGGACTTCACCAGCGAGCCGGTGGTGATCGAGGATGACGTCCGCATCGGCATCGGCGCCATCATTCTCAAGGGCGTTCGCGTGGGAGCGGGCGCCGAAATTGGAGCGGGCGCTGTCGTGACGCGCGACGTGCCGCTGGGCTGCATTGTGCATGGCAACCCAGCCCGCGAACAGTGAGGGTGAGGACGATGGCCCGTGAATCTCTTCCACACGACTGGTTCGATCGGCCGCTGCCAGTCGGCGTCCGCCTTGGCGAGCGCTCCTGGTTATACAGCTCCTTTGCCTTTTTGCACTGCAAAAGCCGGCAGCCAAGTCCAGTTGCGGCAGGCCGAGATTCCGGCATTTACAACGGAACCTTTTTCGACCTGGGCCCGCGTGGAACGGTCATCCTTGGCAACCACTGCTCGATCGTCGGAGCCATTTTTTGCACGAATCGCCGAATAAAGATTGGCAATTTCGTGTTCATTAGCCATGAGGTGGTGCTAGCCGATGAGGATGCTCCGCATCCCTGGCAAGCGAATGAAAGCGATGAAGTGCACGGTGATCCGACAGAAGACGGCATCGTGATTGAGGATGACGTGTGGATTGGCGCCCAAGCGACGATTCTGGGCCATCTAAGGATCGGTGCGGGCGCCATCATCGGCGCGGCCGCCGTTGTTCGTGAGAATGTGCCGCCGCTTTCGATTTGTGCCGGTAACCCCGGGCGGGTAGTCGGCTATGTCAAAAGGAAAAGTCGCTAGTACATTCTCCCGCGGCGTGGCATCATGCCAAAACCTCTCTTCTTTGTGGGCAACAAGCGTTCTGGCACGACCTTGCTGGTCAACATGCTAAATGAGCATCCCGCGGTCTGCGTCACCCACGAATCGGACGTGGTCTGGATCCTCTACCAAGCAATTTCAGGAATTCCTACCAGATTTGAGTGTTTTCCCTGGGACGCTCCGCGCGGGATGAATGCCGTTATTGATGCGTTTCGAGACTCCCTTGAAAACCTGGATCTTCAACGCGATGACTTAGCCATCGCGTCATCGTTCGACATCATTCAACGGCGGGTGATTGAAGAGGGAACCTCGATCCATGTCCCTTTGAAGGTAACTACAGGGCTGAGTTGGATTGGCGACAAAAAGCCGGTGCAGCACGCCTTCCCGGGCATTAACGAATTCATTCGGAGCCATTTCCCAGAGGCTCACTTCATCCATCTCATTCGCCATCCTCAGGCAACAGTCGCCAGCCATCTCGAGGCGGCAAGAACATGGCCAATCGTTCCAGCATTTTGGAAGGGTTCCGAGGCTGAAGTGCTGGACCGGTGGTGCACTCATGAAGAGTGGGTGTTGCGGCTCAAGCAGATCGAACCGCGGCGAGTTCATTCTCTACGCCTTGAAGACCTCTGCCGACGGCCCATAGCTGAAATGGACCGGTTGCTTTCATTCCTGGGCATTGATTGTCCAAGTGCGATCCGCGAAAAGTATGCGGATTATGCGTATGACAGTCCCAACGAAAAGTACGGAGGCTTTGTTTTGCCGCGAACGTCAGTCGCGGATCGCTTGCTTAGGATGTACTATTACGAATAGCCGACCTCGATGGGCGATCGGTAAGCGACCAGACAGCCGAGCATGATGGGCATATCAGGCGGGCCAAGGCGATTCGTCATTCTATTCCAGGGTCGTAGCGGCAGTACCTACCTGACTGAGGCGTTGGACAGCCATCCGCAAGTGCACTGTGAAATCGAACGGCTGGTCCCCCTGCGCAAGCATGGAGCCGCGGCCCAGCTTGAGTGGGTGGACCGGTACTTTCACTCATCCTGTAATGGCGCGGCGGCAGTCGGCTTTAAGACAAAGCTCGAGGACATTGCTGAACCAAGCGCGTTCGCTGATTTGCTTCGTCGACTGCAAGCCGATGTGATTCTTCTGACACGCAAGAATGTTGTGAAAATGGTCGTCTCGTGGTTCAATTGCGAGCGGCTGTTCGGAAGCACAGGGCACTGGAACCTTTATCCGCCTGGACAGACACTGAGTCCGCTTGAACTCGATGCGGAAACGTTCGATCGACGGCTTAGGCTGGTCATGCAAGGCAAATCGCGACTTGCCGATTACGTTGGCCAGTTGCCATTGCGACAACTCACTCTTTGTTATGAAGATCTTTTGACTGATCCTCGCAGCGTGCTGGCGAAAACCTGCGAGTGGTTAGAAGTTCCTGCATTGGGCCTCCGCGGACGGTGCCTGAAGGTCACTAACGATGATCTGAGGAAGGCCATTCTTAACTTCGACGAACTGTACACGAAGTACATCGGCACTGATTTCCAGCCGATGCTTGATGAAGTGCTCGCTTGAGGCATTCCCGGCCCGAAGAATTGAGCACTAAAATATCAGAGCCTCCGTCGCTTGGTTCTAGCGCCGCGAACGGCGGTGATCCAGCCTGTCGACAGTAAGACGCCGACGCCCGATTCTGGAACGGCGTTCACTGCCTCAGTAGAACCGCTCATCCCAAACTGATCCCGCCAAATCGCCAGATCGCCAGCGTCAATCGCGCCATTGTGATTGCCGTCGGCCAACGTCGAACTCGATCCAAATAGCCGCTGCCAGACGAGAAGATCGGTGCCGTCAACGTGGCCGTCGGCATTGTAATCGCCATCAAGCCCGGCTGAGTTGATTTGGAGCTTGTTAAAAAAAAACTCGCTCTGGCCGGTCGGTTGGCCGCCGCCGCCGGAAACACGATTGCCGCTGCCATTTTCAAAGAGCACGATTTCCAGCGAATCGATGCTGCCACTCCCGGTGTTTGCCAAGGAGCCGATGCGAGTGAAAAGTGCTGCTCCGCCACTCCGCGGCAAGATTTCCATCGAGTAAGTTTCGGGGCCGGTCAGCGTGAATCGGAAGCTTGCGCCAGAGGTCGTCTGATTGGAACTCAGCCCGGAATCTACGTTGCCGGCAAAGTCCGTGGTGGCCCAGTTCCCATTGATGTACCCGGCAGTGGTGAAGAATCCGAATCGCTGGGACACGCCTCCCCTGCCAATCGCCGGCCCGCCGCCAGAATTCAATCGAATGATAAATCCGCCAGGATCAGGGATCGCTGGATTAAAAGGCGCGAGAGCAGGATTGTCGAAGTCCACGGTCACGGTTGAACCGACCGCCAACGTCGCAAAGCTGCGCGTGGCGCGGGCCGCTGATCCGCCGAAGGGAATGTTCGCGTTGGTCAGACCGAACGCCGGCGCGCCTAGATCGTTGTACGAGCTGTGGGGGAAATCCACTCCGTCAATAAAGTGGTTCAATCGACCATAGGGCGACGATTCGGGATACTGGAACCCGCCGGCAAAATCCCAGGGCTGAAAACCGAAACCGCCGTTATCGGTCCCGGACGGATTTTCTCCAGACGTTGGGTTTAGTCCCTTCCAGCCGCCGCCGCTCTCAGCCACGTAAGCGCTATTCGACGCTGAATCTGAACCCAATACCGCAGCGCGACCAGCTTTTTCGGCGGTGCCAATGAACGTCGCGAAAAGTAGAAGAGTATACCATCGCCAACCGCACGATCGACCCATAGCGTAAACTCATGATGCAATTGCTGGCGTCTTTCAGAACGAAATGCTGACGGTCTGACCATCCGCCTTGGCGCCGAGGTACTGGTATGCCTGCATGTCGATGTCTTCACGCAGCAAATGAACGCTGCCGTCGCCAAATGTGAATTGGGCACCCCCTGGATGCGCCGATTTGAAGCCTACTTCAGTCGTCCAGTTCATCGGCCGGTTGCAAGCATCCGGCGCCTCTTCATTGCACGTGTCGAAATTGATGGGAACCAAGGTCGAGCAATAGCCGTTGCCATTGTTGGTGACGGCCCAGCCCGCGCGTGGATGAATTGAGCATCCGTCTCGCACTTCGCCGACGAAGATCGTGTTCGAGGCGCCGTCGGTAACATCTTTCATCTTGCAGGTCAGTCCAATGCGGGTGAATGGTCCGGCAAACTCCTGCTGATCGTCCACGACCGCCTGCTCGAGGTCCTTTCGATAATTTTCGCAAGGGCAAGCTGGGTTTGTATAAAGCCCCGTAGGTCCCCGAGATGCTGCATAGTTGTGCGGCGCCATTCCGTCGTAAAGTGCTTCATGGACATCACTGGGGCACTGATAAGCAGAGATAACCTGCGCGCCGATCGGCGTTGACGAGCCCGCAAGCGTTTGGCCGTCAATAGACTTCTTGGTGAAGTCGAAACCGCTGTATGTCGCCTGCTGCTCCATAAACGGAAGCAGGATGACCAGCATTGAGCCGTGGTCTTTTCGTTGAGGCAGCGGTCCCCAACGTCCCCATTTGGCTCCGGGGGGCAGCGTCTTGTTGGCCGCCTCATAGTTGCTTATCGCAAGCCCGAGCTGCTTGAGATTATTGCTGCAGGAGTTCCGCCTGGAGGCTTCGCGAGCCGCCTGGATTGCTGGAAGGAGAAGGGCGACCAGAGTTCCGATGATCGCAATGACCAGCAACAGTTCAATCAGCGTAAAGCCGCGAGTGACCCGGCCCATCGAAGCGTCCTTGAGTCGAGACGTCGGGGATGCCCCTATCAACTGCTTATCCTACTTTATCCGCCGCCTTTACGGCAAATAGTATGCCCAGTCGGGAGCTGGCATTCTCTGGAAAGCTTCTCGAATATTGCTGAGTCGTCATTTTTTCCAGCCGTTTACGCCTGCAGGCAACGCGCCGGACATGGCCAAGTGGGGCACTCGACGGTCACCTCACCGGATCTAGATTAGGAACTTTTAGAGCCGTCAAATCTGCCAATGGACGCTAACTGAGCGACGCCCTAAATGATCAAGATGGGCGCGAGGCGCGCACAGTAGGGCGTGTCATGGGTCGCATACTGACTTCCGCGTTAGCGATGAGGTCACCCTGCCATCTGTCGTCAACGCGAGGTCCGAGCCGGATGCAAACCGATGACCGGGGTCAAGACCAGAGTGAGGCCAACAGCTGTTAACCCAACCGTATGTGAGACTCAAAGACAACCGAGACTTTGGCCTAGAATGGCGGTCACGGGGTTGCCCGATGCGGCGCGGCGGACGTAGCGCGACCGTCGCCGAGAGAGACTTCCAGTCCACCGGCCGCGTCGCAACACCTTGCGGCCCTTGGCCTAGAAACGACAAAAGCCATCGCCTCTGGGCGGTGGCTTGTCGTATAACTCGGCGGTAGCCCAGTTTCGCTACCGAGAAAACAAGTGGCGGGGGCCGGATTCGAACCGACGATCGCGGGGTTATGGGACTGAACTCACAAGTAATCGCAGAGTTGAGTCGGCGCCTGGATTGTCGTCGTCCATCAGCGTCCAGAGATCGGCTCGCAGTCGCTCCCAATGTCGGCGTCGCCAAGAGTAGTGGCGCTGGAAGAACGGAACCAGGAACTGGTCTCCCGAGTGGAGGATCTCTCCCGAACTGACTTTGCACGAGCATCCATTGGGCGAGCGGCTCCACATGCTAGACGAGGTCGCAGACCGCGACGGCGGAGCGCTCGTCGCGATGAAAGCAGACACCCAGCCTAA
>JAICUM010000816.1 GCA_025935855.1 Pirellulales bacterium
ACCGACGGCTACGAAACCGCCGCGATCGCCGATCGTGCGTGCGAACTCGCCCGCGAGCAGGGCGGGGCGGTCGCCACGCTGCCGATCGTCCCCTTCGGCGTGCAAACGTCGCAGCAAACCTACCCCCTGGCGATGAACCTCTACCCCAGCACGCTCAACCAAATACTGTCGGACCTCACCGAATCGCTCGACAACACCGGCATCGAAAAAGCCGTCATCCTTAACGGCCACGGTGGCAACGACTTCTATACCCACCTGAAAGAACTCTACGGCAAGCGGAAGGTCTACATCGTTCAGGTGAACTGGTTCGCCATGTGCCGCGACTTGCAAAACGAGCTTTTCGCGGCCGGCGGCGACCACGCCAACGACATGGAAACCAGCCTCGTCCTCCACCTGCGGCCGGAACTCGTCGACATGCAGCAAGCCGGCCCCCAGCCGACTGCCAAGTACCGGCTCGCCGGCATGCAGGCCGGCTGGGCCCGCGCTCCGCGCCCCTGGGAGAAATACACCGAAGACTCCGGTGCCGGCGACCCGCGCCAGGCTACCGCCGAGAAGGGTGCCCGCTTTTTCGACGCTGTCACCGGCGAATTGGCCAAATTTCTCGTAGAACTCGCGGCCGCCAAAATAGATGCAAATTTCCCATTTGCAACCTAACGTCGCAATTTATGGCGCATAATTGCTACAAGCTCCCACCCGGCGCTTTGGGCCCGTGAACGCTCCCGCCTCGGCCGCTACAATTAGAATAATTCTCGCCACTCGCCCAATTTGCCCGCTTCGGGTCCTAGGAACGCCCCTCAGATGTCTGCCAACGGTGACGATACCCAAATGGAGTTGGACTCGTACAACTCAGAATATGTCGAAGCGCTTCTCGAAGATTACCTCCAAGACGCCTCGCGCGTTTCGCCCCTCTGGCAGCAGTATTTCCGCAAGCTAACCGGGGGCAACGGCGGCACGACCGTCGTCCGCAAACGTCCGTCGTTTCAGGCGGATACCGTTTTCAATCCACCCTCGCGCCGCACTTCGGTCCGCGTCCTCGACGAATCGTCGCGGCTCTTGCAACACCACGTCGACCAATTGGTCGTCGGATACCGCGTCCACGGCCACCGTGCCGCGAAGCTCGATCCACTCGGCATCGCGCCACGCGATACCGTGCCGCTCGATCCCGCCCATTACGGTCTAACGCCCGAGGACCTCGACCGCCAAATCATGACCACATTCGGGGGCGGCATCTCGAAACCGATGCTGCTCCGCGACTTGATCACTCGGCTCGACGCCACATACCGCAATCACATCGGCTTAGAATATATGCACATTCCCGATCGCAAAACGCGGGAATGGATTCAGCAACGCATCGAAACCGCTGATACCGAGCAATCGCCGAGCCGTGAAACGCAGCTCCGCATCCTCACCAAGCTGACCGCCGCCACGATCTTTGAAGAGTTCGTTCGCAAAAAGTATCTCGGCGCCCACACGTTCTCGCTCGAAGGCGCTGAAACGCTGATTCCGCTCTGCGACCTCGCGCTGAAACACGCGGCCAAGGAAAATCTGACCGAAGTAGTCATTGCGATGGCC
>JAICUM010000713.1 GCA_025935855.1 Pirellulales bacterium
ACTGGCGCTCAAGCATGGCGACGGGGCGCTGCGCGTGTCGGTGCTCACGCCGGAAGCGAAGGCGCACGCGAACGGCAGCTCACGAGAAAATTCAGTCGAGAATGGCTGGTCGGAGCGTGTGTATAGCACGCGGTTCGCCTGCCCGGATTGCAAGACGAACCTGACGGAGATTGAACCCCGAACCTTTAGCTTCAACAGTCCGTACGGCGCCTGTCCGGAGTGCGAAGGGCTGGGGACCGTTGAAGGCATTACGCCGCCGCCGACATCGACCAACGGCGACGGCGAAGCGGATGCAGGCGGCCCGCAGCCATGCCCCGCGTGCGGCGGCTCGCGGCTCAGGCCGGAGGCGCGGGCCTGCCGGCTCAATGGGCTCGCCATCCATGAAATCACAGCGCAGTCGATCGATCGCGCCCACGCCTTCTTCACCGGGCTGACATTTTCGCTCACGATGCAGCCGGTCGGCGAACCGCTGACGGCGGAAATCGTGCGCCGGCTCGAATTCCTGCAGGAAGTGGGCTTGGAATATCTGACGCTCGACCGCGCGGCCGACACGCTCAGCGGCGGCGAAATGCAGCGCGTGCGGCTGGCGACCGGTATCGGCTCGGGGCTGGTTGGCGTCCTTTACATTTTGGACGAACCCTCAATCGGCCTGCATCCGCGAGACAATGCACGGCTCATCGAATCGCTGCGGCGATTGCAGGCCGAGGGAAACACCGTGCTGGTCGTCGAACACGACGAAGCGGTGATGCGCGCGGCCGATTGGCTGATCGACATGGGCCCTGGCGCCGGCGAACGCGGCGGGCAGATTGTCGCCGCTGGGACGCCTGAGGAAGTCGCGGCGAATCCGGCGTCGATCACCGGCGGCTATCTATCGGGGCGGCTGCGGATTGAGGCTCCGGCGAACCGGCGGCCGCTCGCGAAAACGCGGATGATCGAGCTCGAAGGCGCCACGCTGCATAACCTCAAAAACGTCGATCTGCAATTGCCGCTCGGCGTCTTCTGCTGCGTGACTGGCGTGAGCGGCTCGGGCAAAAGCTCGCTCATCATCGATACGCTTGCCGCCGCGCTCAGTCGCAAGCTGCAGGGCGCCGCGGTACGACCGGGACCGTATCGCGCCTTGCGCGGCGTCTCGAAGCTCGAACGCCTGATTCACGTGGATCAATCGCCGATCGGCCGCACGCCGCGGTCTAATCCCGCGACGTTCACCGGCGTGTGGGATGAAATCCGCCGCGTGTTCGCCTCGACCAAGCACGCGAAGCAGCGCGGCTACAAGCTCGGCCGCTTTAGCTTTAACGCGAAGGGCGGCCGGTGCGAACACTGCCAAGGGCAGGGCGTCGAGCGGATCGAAATGCGGTTTCTGCCCGATCTGTTCGTGACCTGCCCGGTGTGCCATGGCAAGCAGTTCAACCGGCAGACACTGGCCGTGCGGTACCGCGAGAAGTCGATCGCTGATGTCCTGGCGATGACCATCGACGAGGCTGTCGGATTCTTCGAGAACCATCCGGCGATTCACCGCATGCTCACCAGCCTGATGGAGGTGGGCCTGGGTTATGTGAAGCTCGGACAGCGGAGCACGACGCTTTCTGGTGGCGAAGCGCAGCGGATCAAGCTGGCGGCGGAGCTTGGCCGCCCGTCGAGCGGTTCGACCCTGTACATTCTCGACGAGCCGACGACGGGCTTGCACATGGATGACATCGGCCGGCTTTTGAAAGTGCTGCAACAGCTCGTGGAGCTAGGGCACACGGTGTTGGTGATTGAGCACAACCTCGAGGTGATCAAGTGCGCCGACTGGGTGATCGACCTCGGCCCGGAGGGAGGCGCCGCCGGCGGGCAGATTGTGGCGGCCGGGACGCCGGAGGAGATCGCGGCGTGCAAGGAAAGCTTTACCGGCCAATACTTATGCGAGGTCGTATCGTAGCGGCGGCTTCCAGCCGCCGTGTAAATCTACCGCCGGTTGGGTCTCGAATAACGCGGCGGCTGGAAGCTACCGCTACGGGAGCTTTTCCAGCAGCTTTGCCAGGCGATGCCCCGCGATAACCGCCTGGCGTTCGGCGACCGCTTCCGCATCCGCGGCGTATTTTTCCGGAAGGTTTAGATCACCCAGATACGTGTGGCTTTCGCGCGCGGCGAC
>JAICUM010000047.1 GCA_025935855.1 Pirellulales bacterium
GACGCGGCGGAGCACAACGAGATCGTACATGGATTGCTGCGCGAGCGGGGCGTTCGGCGAGTGGTGAAGAGCAAGTCGATGCTCACCGAAGAGTGCGGCATGAATCCGTATTTGGAGCGGCACGGCATCGAGGTGACCGACAGCGATTTGGGCGAATGGATCGTCCAGTTGCGGCGCGAGGCGCCCAGCCACATTGTGCTGCCGGCGATTCACATCAAGAAAGAGGACGTCGGCGAGCTGTTTCACCGCGAGCTGGGCACCGAGGCCGGAGCGACTGATCCCACGTATCTGACCGAGGCGGCACGGCAAAAGCTGCGGCAAAAGTTCTTGCAAGCTGAGGCTGGCATTACTGGGGTGAACTTCGCGATCGCGGAGACGGGCGGGTTTGTCGTCTGCACGAACGAAGGCAACTCGGATCTCGGCACGTCGCTGCCGAAGATTCACATCGCGTCGATGGGGATCGAAAAGCTGGTGCCGCGGTTGGCGGACCTCGGCGTGTTTCTGCGGTTGTTGGCGCGTTCGGCGACGGGGCAACCGATTACCGCGTACAGCACACACTACCACGGCCCCCGGCCGGGGTGCGAGCTGCACATCGTGCTGGTGGACAACGGCCGGACACGGCTGCTGGCCAGCGATGATTTTCGCAATTCGCTGCGTTGCATTCGTTGCGGGGCCTGTCTGAACACGTGCCCCGTGTATCGCCGCAGCGGCGGGCACAGCTATGGGGTGAGCATTGCTGGGCCGATTGGTTCGATCATCAACACGAACCGCGATGCGGAGCAGCATCAATCGTTGCCGTTTGCGTGCAGCTTGTGCGGTTCGTGTACGGACGTGTGCCCGGTGAAGATTGATTTGCACAATCAGCTCTTGGCGTGGCGGAAGCACATCGTGGCCCGCAAACTGATGAAGGCGTCGAAGCGGCGGGCGATGTGGCTGGCCGGGGCGGTGCTGAGCCGGCCGTGGTTGTATTCGATGGCGGGCCGCTTTGGCCGCGGGATGGTGCGGTGGGCGCCGCGGTGGATGGTTTATAACCGGCTCAACTCGTGGGGGCGGCAGCGCGAGTTGCCAGCGCCGCCCAAGCAGAGTTTCCGCGATTGGTATCAGCACCACCGAAATGGGAAGTGAACGCATGCCGGCGGCGCGCGAGCAAATCCTGCGAGACATTCGACGAACGCTGCCGGCGGAGGCGCCGCTGCCGGAGCTGCGGGGCGAGTGGATTGGCTATGAAGATCTGCATCAGCAATTTCTGGAAGTGCTGCGTGGGGTCGGCGGCGTCGGTCACACTGTCGAAAGCGAAGGGCAGTTACGTGCGGAGCTCGAAGGATTGATCCGACGGCTTGACGCGAAGCAAATTTGCTCGGTATTCCCTGATCACATTGCCGGAAATGTGGAGATCGCGGCGATTGACGATCCGCACGAGTTGGCCGGCGTCGATTTGGCGATTCTGCCGGGCGAACTGGCCGTCGCGGAGAACGCGGCGGTTTGGGTCACCGCGGATCGGGTGCGGCAGCGCGTGGCTTACTTTCTCTCGCAGCATGTGGCGCTCATCGTGCCGCGGGAGCGGATCGTGAACAACATGCACGAGGCCTACGGGTGGATCGCTCGGCAGGCAGGTGAGCGCGGTCCGTTTGATAAGCCGCGGTGGGGGACGTTTATGTCGGGGCCCTCGAAGACGGCGGACATCGAGCAGGCGCTAGTCATCGGCGCCCACGGCGCTAGGTCGCTCAACGTGTTCTTCATTTAACGCTGGCAGTCACCTCGTCGCCGACGCGGATCACAGCGTCTGGGCCGACCCAATCGGCGATGGTATTGATCGCCAGGCGATAGTAGTGATCGAACTGCTCCGGCGGCGACCACTCAGGCAACGCTTCCGTGCGGCGCTCGACGAAGGTTCGTGGGAAGGCGGGATCGCCGTGGCCTGTTTGTGAATCGCGCGTCGGCACGATGCAGCGGGCGCAGATCGTGCGGCCGCGGTAGGCGACGGGGCCGACGGTGAACCGCGGCGATCGACGGCCGTCGTCGGCGAGACGATCTTCCCAGAAGGGCTCGGCGGCGTCGATTTCCAGATTGGCGCGAATGCGGCGGCGCATCTCGTCGAGGCTGAAATCCGGAAACCATTTGGCCGTGGCTTGCAAAGAGGAGGTGCCGATGAGCGTGGGGCCGGGCGAGTCGCCGTCGTCGGGGAAACCGCCGGTGGGATTTTCAATGAGACGGCACTTGAGACCGAGCGCGTCGCTCAGCCAACTAGCCGCCGCCGGCACATCATCGGGGAGGCGGAACTCCTCTGCCCTGCCCTCCACGGACAACCGCACGCGATCGATTTGTTGTGAATAGTTCGCCCGAATGGCGTGGACGGCGGCGGTCTGTTTGCCGTGCACGAAGCGGCCTTGCGCATCCACGATGGCCCAGCGGCGATCGTTTTCGAGCGCCCCGTTGGCGTGGACGCGCGCCTCGGTGATTTCCACGCCGTCGAGTGCCTTGATCGGAAATATCGTGATGCGGCAGAGCTTCGGCATGGGCATCACTCAGCGCCGCATCGAGTCGTGCAGGATTTCGAGCAATGGCGTCGCGTCGCTAAGATCGTCGAGCAGCAGATCGGGATTCTCAGCCACAAGCTCGGCCTTTGGCGTATTGCCCGTCGTGACCGCAATGGCGACGGCGCCGATCGAGCGAGCACAGGTAATGTCGTGTACCGTGTCGCCAATGACCATGACGCCCGAGAGCGAATCTCCATTCAGGCCACAACGGCGTTCGGCGGCCCGCTGGGTTTCGTTCAGAGCCGTCGCGGCGATCTGGCAGCGGTCGTCCGATTGGTCGCCGAAGCCGCCGAAGGGGAACCGCTCGGATAGGCCGTAGTACGAAAGTTTGTGTCGAGCGCCTTCTTCGACATTGCCCGTCAGCAGGCCCAACAGTGGGTGGTCGAGCGACTCGAGCTCGTCGAGAAGCGCGACGACGCCTGGCAGAACCAGGCCTTGCCGGCGCTTGAGCGAACCCGGCAATCGCTCTAGATAGCGCGTGCGAAACCGCCGCCAATTCTCCTCATGGGCCGGCACGCCGTGCAGCCGCATCAGGTCGAACGCGATGGCGCGATCGCTACGGCCGGCGAACGGGACCTTGCCCGAGAGCTCGTGGACATCGAACTCACTGGCAAAGGCCTCGGCGAAGGCCAACTGCCCTGCCCCGCCCGTTTGGATGAGCGTGCCATCGATGTCGAACAGAACGGCGTACATGTGGTAACGGCGACTTTCAGTCGCCGGTGTTGTTTTTTTACTTGAAGAACTTAAAGAACATCACGCGGCGACTAAAAGTCGCCGTTACGGGGTTTGCGTCATTTTAGTGCCGCCGTCCGGGCGGGCGACCCCCTGAGCGGCCGCGCAATCGGCGCCGGCGGCACATCCGGCAAAGTCCGCGTGAACGGCGAATGCTGAAAATCGGCGCTAGCTGCTAGGGAAGCTACATCCGGCCCCCGATATCTGATGTGCGACGCGCGATTACGCCTATTGAGCCGATTGTCATGTATTTACCGCGAATTGCTATCATCACGATTTTAGGCGTGGCGCCGGCGGCGCTAGGGTGCCGCTGCCCCTCGGGGTGCCGCCTGCCGGCGACGACCTGTGCGCCGTGCAATTTGCCCGTCTCCTCGGTCGAGGCGAAGCCGCCGAACCTGGTGCTGCTGACGCCGGAATGCCAGGGGGAGAACTGCGGCCTGCAGCCGCTGCCCAGCCCCAGTGAAACATACCGGATGCTTACGCCGACGGAGTGCCAGTGCCGGGCGGCAACCAACGCCAACGTCGCCAACATGGTCGAGCTGGAAGAGCACTGGGCCAGCGTGATCATGGAGTGCGATTCGAACGCAGTTCGGGAAAATCTGGTGCTGCAGCGGGATTTGTTGGCGCTCCATGCGGGCGACGTGCGGAATAAAGCGGCGGCGACGGCGCTGGAGGCGTATTACCAACTGGCCGGACTGGAAGCTCGGCAGGCTTACTTAGATCAGGCCATTCTCGAAGTGCGAAAAAGTTCAGAACGTGCCGAAAAATTGCGCGAGTCCGGCATCGCTGTCGCGATCGACCGTGATGAATTGTCGGCCCGCTTGAGCAAGCTCGAAGACCAGCGGCTTCAGGCACAATATGCGCGGGTGCAGCTCAACGGGCAGTTGCAAAAGATGCTGGGGTGCCCGGTGTCGGAGAGCGACTTCTTCTGGCCGCAACTCGATTGGGCGCCGGAGATGAGCGCGCTCGACCCGGAGGCGGAGTTGGCCAGTGGGTTGCCAAATCGGTTCGACTTGCGCGGCATCAAGCTGGTGTTGTGCAATCTCGAGAAAACGACGCTGCGCGTGGCCCGCGGCGTCTTGGCGGTGGCCGACGGCACGCTGGGTTCGGTGGAGCCGACCGAGGGCATAGTCCACCACTTACGCTGCATCCGCTGCAGCGAACATGAGGTGGACGTTCGCTGCCGCCAGCTTGCCATGCTGCACAACGACACCGAACAGTTGGCGACGGCCGAAATCAAGAACGCGGTGTATGAAGTGGTCTTGCAACAGCAGCGGGTGATGCTGGCCCGCGACGCGGTTCAGCAGCGGCGGGCGAATGTGCAAGGAATGCAGGATCGGCGTGACGCGGAGGATATACAGGTGTTTGAGATCAGCACGGCGCGTGGGAGGCTGTTTGACGCCGAGGCGGATCTAATTCAGCAAGTCGCTGCGCTTAAGATTGCCCTGGTTCACCTGCGCCGGGCTCAGGCAGCACTCGCCGCGGAATGCGGCTTCTCGCCGAAGCCATGTTGCGAAGGGAAGTGCGATGGGCATTGCATGCAGAAGTAGGTCCCGCTTGCCGAGCGGGACCTTGGCGGCGCGAATTGCCAACCTTTTCGGAAAGGTCCCTTCCGGCAGAAGGGACCTACTTTTTACGTTCGGCTGGCCAGGACCGCGCGGACTTCAGCGTCGAACGACTTGCTGCGGTCGAGCACCTGCTTGAAGTCCACTTTGCCGAGCGTGTAGAAGAGGCACTTCGTGCGCGCGACGATCGTCGCATTGCGCGGCTCGTCGCGCAGCAAGGCCGCTTCGCCGAAATACTGGCCTTCGCCGAGCTCGGCCACTTTTCGCTTTTCGCCGTTCTCTTCGACAACCACGTCCACGCGGCCGCTGCGGATCAGGTAGAACAGCTCGCCGGGGTCGCCTTGGCGGATGACCAGGTCTTCCGGCTGGGCTTCCTCGACCATCATCTTGTCGGCGACTTCAGTGAGCGTGCTCGTCTGCAGGTCGGCGAAGAGCGGATACCGCCGCAGGAATTCACAGATGACCGAAGTCTCGTGAACCGCCACGTCGGACCGGATGCGGCCATCGACCATGTTCACGATGCGGTCGGCCACGTCGAGCACGCGGTTGTCGTGCGTGACCATGATGATGGTGCAGCCCTCGTTGCGGGCCAGCTCCTGGAAAAGCGTGACCACCTCGCGGCCAGATTGCTCGTCGAGCGCGGCGGTCGGCTCGTCGGCCAGCACGAGCTTCGGCTGGTGGACCAGCCCGCGGGCGATGGCGACGCGCTGCTTTTGCCCGCCGGAGAGCGACTTGGGCTTGTAGTGGATGCGGTGTCCAAGGCCTAAGCGCGTCAGCAAGTACGTGATCCGCTCGTCCGCCAGTTTGCGGTTCATGCCCTGCAGCTCGGCGGCCATGTTTACATTCTGGTACGCGGTGAGCGATTCAAAAAGATTGTGGGCTTGGAAGATGAAACCGAGCTCCTGACGGAGGCGGACGATGGCGTCGTTGGTGGCTCCGTTGAGCTCGTGGCCGAGGACTTTCAGGCTGCCTTCCTGCACGGTGCGCAGCGTGCCGACGAGCGTGAGGAGGGTCGTTTTTCCGGAGCCGGAGGGCCCGGTCATGATCACGATTTCGCCGCGGCGGACTTCGAGATTGTTGTGGTAGAGGGCCTGTTTGCGGAGCTCGCCCTCGCCGAAGTAGTGGTTCAGGTGCCCGACCTTCACCGTCTTGGGGATTTGCATCCCGTTGGTGTAGGCGCCGCTGGTGGCGGGGAGCGAATTGAGCATTTGCGGACTGGACATAGGTGTGCCTAGAACAAGTTCGCGGGATCGGCGGCGAGCAATTTCCGCACGGCGAGCATTCCCGAAGCGATGCACATGCCGATGGTGAGGATGAGCACCAGCAACATGGCCCCGAGCGTCATGTGCAATTGCAATCCGGTGGCGTCCGCCAGTACCGAGTATAGCCCGGCGCTGGCCATCCAGCCGGGAACATAGCCGACGAACGACAACAGCACGGATTCGACGACGATTAGCCGCAGGAAGTACATCGTGTTGTAGCCCATGGCCTTGAGCGTGGCGAACTCGGGCATGTGGTCGGCGATGTCCGAGTAAATGACCTGATAGCAAATGACCATGCCGACGATGAAGCCGATGATCTTGCCGGCTGTAAAAATGATGCCGATGGGCGTACTCTCGTCCCAGAAGCTGATCTCTTGATTGCGGAATTGCTGGCGAGTGAGCACGAAAACGCTGTCGTCGATGATGCTGTCGAGCAGGTCGCGCACCTCGTTGAGGTTGGCGTCTTTGTTCACGTGGACGATGCCGACATCCACGACGCTCAGGGGATCGCCGACTCGAACGCGCTGCGGAAAATAGGCGGCGAAATTCTCAGCGCTCATCGCCAGATTGCCGTCGTGGGCGAAATCGGTCCCCAACTGAAACGTGCCAACCAGCGAGATTCGTTGGTCGGCCAACTCCGCGGAGACGGCGGACAGGGCTCGTTCGTCGTCGAAGGGAAAGTCGAAGTTCTCGCGTTTGCTGCGAACGTCGATCAGGGCGGCGTGCGGCAGCATCAACTTGGAGAGTTGGGAAGTGATGCCGGGCGTGTTAAATATCGGGTCGCTCACGTGAAACCCAAGGGAGCGAATCGGGTAAGCCTTTCCGGAACTGCCGGGGCTTAGGTTCTTCAGGCGCGACAGGGTCAGTTCCGTGTAAAGCGGATAGGCGCCGGAGACGCCGGGGCAGGAAGCGGCCTGATCGACCAACTCGAGCGGAAAGCGTTTCTCAGCGGCGAGCGTATACTTCGCACGGCTGACGAGAAAGATGTCGCCTTGAAGGTCGTCGATGATCTTCACTTGGCTGTCGAACAGCGCGTTCTGAAAGCCGACTTGCGTGAACATTAGGATCACGGCGAAGCCGATGCCGGCGACCGCCACGGCCAGCCGACGCCAGTCGTTGGTCAGGTTCTTCCAGGCCAGCGGCGTTCGATTGAATAGCGGCATGGAGAGATGGCTGCTTAAAACAAATCCGCGGGGTCCGCTTGAAACAACTTTCGCAGGGCGAACATTCCCGACACCGTACACATCGCCACGGCCAGCACCAAGACGATCGCCATGATTTGCCAGGTCATGATCATCGGTAGGCCCGACCATGTGCCGACAAACGCGTACAACCCGCTGGCGATGATTAGCGACGGCACATAGCCCACCAGCGCCAGCATCACCGATTGCTGCAGCACCACCGTGGCGAGATATCGATTGGGATAGCCCATGGCTTTGAGCGTGGCGTACTCGGCCATCATATTGGCGATGTCCGTCGAGAGCACCTGGTACACGATCGCGACGCCGACAAATAACGCGACCCAAACGCCAAACGTGAAGATTTTGCCGAGAGGCGTCTGATGAACCCAGCGGTATTCCTCGCGGGCCTTCACTTCCGCGCGCGTTAGCACTTCAACGTCGGCCGGCATCGCGGAGGGGGTCGAGCTCGTAGTCGGCGGTCCGAGCAAGGCCTGCAATTGTTCTTTGGCCGCGTTTGGTTCAACGCCGGTTCGCAGATTGATCAGGCCCAGGTTTGCCTCGTCCAGCGGTTGCCAGGGGCAGGCGCGGGCGAAGCCTTCGTAATTGGCGATGCAGGCTCCGTTCGCCGCGAGGCCGGTGCCGAGCGTCACGTAATCCACGATCTGCACGCGGCCGGAGCCCAGCGTCGTTTCGACGCCGATATCTTCAGGCCCGAACCGCGAACCGTTTTTGGGGCCGAATTCGCGTTTACTTTTGCTGTCGATCAACACGAAGCGGGCGTCGGTGAGTTCAGCGGCCTTGTCGCGCAAGTCTTCCGGCAGAAACGGCGGATCGTTTGGATCAACGCCGATCGTGATGATGCCGCGCCACTGGCCGTGCCATTGGTCGGGCGGCACGTCGTCCGGCTGCGGCGCCTGCCACTCGCTTAGACCGAGGTAAAACGGCCTGGCCTTGGCGACCGTCGGCATCGACGCGGCTTCAAAGATGCGCTCGCGCGGAAAGGTGCGTGGCTCCGTCAGGTGCAAGTAGGAGGGCGAGCGTAGCATCAGATCAAAATCGAGCGCGTCATAGATTTGCGTGGCCGTTTTTCGCACGGCGCCCTTGAAGCCCATCTGCATGAAAATCAGGATGACCGCAAACCCGACCCCGGCGAGCGCGACGCCGGTGCGCACGCGGTTGTAGGTGAGATTCTTCCAGGCGAGTGGCGTCTTCATAGGCGCGAGGATAGCAGGATTCGCCGCGGCTCACCCGACGCCGATCGTGTTCAAATGTCCGCGAGACGCCGCTATTTGCTCGCCGTCGCGCCTGGTCTTTCGCCGAACTCGACCGTCACTTGCAGGCCGATTCGGCTGGCAGCCTCGGCCGTGGCTTCCTTGTCTTTCGGGTCGATGTCCACGCGAACCTCGACCACGGAGCGATCGCTTGGCGCCAGCGGATTGCGATTGGTTAGCCCCGGACTGGCCACCATCGTGCCGACATACGTGACTTTTCCGTGGATGCCGCCCGGGGAGCCGACGGCGCCGTCGCTGTATTTGCCGGCGAAGGCGGCGCTGCGAATCGTCGCGGCCTGGCCGACCGCGATTTCCTTGGCGTCGGCTTCGTACACCTCGGCCACGGCCACCATGTGCGAGACGTCGCCGATCTGAAGCACAGGGATTTGTGCGATCAGTTCACCGGGTTGAACCATGATTTTCAGCACGCGGAATTCTGTCGAGCCGCCTTCGACATGTGGCGCCTGTAGGATCGATTGATCGAGCGATTGTTCCGCGACCTTGCGCTCGACTTCGGCCGCCGCGGTCTGATCAACCTTCTCCGCCATTTCCAGATTCTGCTGCGCGAGCTTAACGTTCGCTTCCGCGGCCTCCACCGACTTCTGGGCGGCGGTGAGCGCGGCCGGAAGCGTCGCGGCGACGGCGTGATAATCGTTTAACGCCTTTTGCAACTCGTTGCCGCGGCGGCGCAATTGCTGCTCGGTGACCAACTCCGGGTCGGATGAGTGTAGCCGCTGGAGATCCTTGTAATTGTCCTCGGCGATGGACGAGGCTTCTTTCAGATTGTCGAGCTGCAGCTGCTGGGATTGAGTTTCGCGGAACTTCGCATCGGCTTGCGCCTTGGCGGCTTGGGCTTGTTCCAACTGCGCTTTGGCGGCGGCCAGTTGCTGCTCGTGTTGCGTCTTGGCGAGCTTCAGCTTGAGGTCGGCGGCTTCGAGCTGGGACTGGCGTAAGTCGTAGCTGGCGACCTTTGCCAACTGGCCGCCGGCATGGACCGTGTTTCCTTCCGCGACTCCCGGGCAATATGCCAGCAACCGTTCACCAGGAACGGCGCTGATCGAGATCACGCCGCCGGCGGGGTCGAGCCGCCCCAGGGCGACGACGCGACGCGGCGCCGCTGTTCCGGGCTGATTCGATCCGGTCGGGTTCCCGCCCCGGTGGCATCCCACGATCAGGCACAACAGCGCCGCTGGCGCCATCAGTCCTCGACAACCGCGGCGAAAAATAGGCGCTGACTTATTCATCGTGACGGCGGAATTCGCCGAGCGGTACTTATGGAAAATGTTCTCTAAACCGAAGGGCTTCGCCAATCTGCACTTCCGGGCGGGCGGGGCAAGTTTTTAGGATGGGCAGTGGGAATTCCCAGGTCAAGCAACCGTTTTTCAATCCGTCGGACTTTCTCGCGGCCGAACGGCTGATTGGGGACCGACGTAGTAGCCGTAGTGGATCAAAGAACGGTTTAGGATCGGTCTTGCCGCTTGTGCGGATTGCTCCGCGGACGACAATTGGCCTTTTGCACGAAGGAGCGAAACAATGCGCCGATTGCCCACGTTCATTTTCGGCATGGTGGTTGGCGGACTTCTTCTCTATCTCGCACTGAACTACCACTTGATACGAGCCAACGACGGGCTGCATCTCGTTCCCAAGGTCAGCGCCACGCTGAGCGACACCTACGCCGACCTGCGAACGTATGGCCCGAGCGACTTTCTGAACCATCAGCAGGTTGTCCAAGCGCTACTGAAGTCGGGCCAAGGCGACTTGCTTGGCGACGCGGCCGCCAATTCGCTGAAGAATGAATTGGACCGCCGTCTTCCGGCGGGGAAATAGCGGTGAGCCGTCCGCTTGATTCGTTTCTTCGGCCTGGACCGCAGGACCGCGCCTATCGGCAACTTGGACGGCGCTCTTCAGTGAATCGGGTCGCCGCACGATACCAGTGAGGAGGCGGCGTCGGGGAAGCCTCATCACCGTTGGACGTTCGCACCGGGTCGCGGCGATTGCGCGGAGCTGCGCACATGGAACTCAACCGCAACCAGTACTTTTTCATGGGGCTGGTCGTCCTACTGCTCGGGGCGCAGCTGCGGATGGTGGAATCCTACACGCTCACGCAGGACGCCACGCGGTTCCTGGCCGAGCGTTCGCAGTCGTCATCGACCAACGCCGTATTCAGCCTGACGAGCGACCTGGGCGCCGGACCTCAGAAGGTGATCCAGCCGCCGGAGTGGGCGGGCTGGTGCCTGCTCTCCATTGGCAGCGTGCTGATCCTACATAGCCTAGCGATGAAAAAACCCGGCGGCTAACGAAAGAGCTCATGCTTGAAGGATTGAACGATCAAAGCGGCTTCAGCGCGGCGCTCCTTGGAATCGCGGCGTTCGCCGTGAGTGCGTCGAGCGGCAACAGCCAACAGGCGCCGCCCACGCCGGCGCCTACGCAAGCGGCTTCGCTCGAATCCTCCGCGACCAAGAGCGCTCCGGCCGCCAAAGATTCAACTGCCGCCAAGACCGCCGCTGAATCGGAAGCGGAACGCGCCAAGCTTCGCCTGCGGGAAGGGACGCGGCTGCGGGACGTCACCGGCCGCTTTCGGCACAACGGTGACACGCTCACGTTCATCGACGAGCAGAAACGCGAGATTGGCGGCCTGCCGAATCTGAACCTCGAACGCATCATCCGCATGCTCAAAACGGTCGAAGAGCCGGAGAGCATCACCTGGAGCGTGAGCGGCACGATCACGGAGTTTTCCGGTCGGAACTACCTGCTTATCAGCCGGGCCGTGTACAAGGCGGCCACGCCGCCGCCCTCGCCCGAAGCGCTGGCCAAATGACGCGCTGGTTCCGCTCGCAAGCTTGAAGGGCCGCGACGGGGTCGATATCATCCAGGGGCGTCGTTGCTTCTACGATTGCCGCCCCAATTTGGCCCCCGCTATCGACTCGCTTGGAGTCTTGATCATGCCCAGCCCGCAACGCCTCGATGTCAACGAATCGGGGAGCATCACCGTCATTCGCTTCAGGGATCAGAAGATCATCGATCCGGTCGCCATCCAAGAGCTCGGCCAGGAGCTTTTTGACTTGGTGGAAAAAGAAGACCGCCGGAAGATCATTCTGAACTTTGGCAATGTGGAGTTCCTGTCCAGCGCGGCGCTTGGCAAGCTGATCACGTTTGAAAAGAAGGTCAAGCGGATCGGGGCAGAGTTGATTCTGACGAACATTTCGCCGGAGATCTTCCAGGTGTTCTCGATCACCAACTTGGACAAACTCTTCAAAATCAAGGATACGGAGGCGGACGCCCTGGCGGTGCTTTAGGCGGCGCTGCGGCGCCTGGCGCGGGACGGCGCCACTTCTTTTGGCAAGGCGGACTATAATTGCGTAATCGCCTCGCCGGGGCAAAAGCAACTCTTTGAGGTTTCAAGTCGAGCGCTCCCTGCCGCATGCCTGTGCCTTCTTCATCCGCTGAACGCACGCTGAGCACGACGCTGGCCAGCAACCTGATTGATTACCATCGGCTTATCGACAACGTCGCGGACCAGTTGGCGGAGCTCGGCTGGGAATACCCCAACCTGTTCGCGGTGCGGATGGCGCTTGAGGAATCAATTTCCAACGCCATCCGCCACGGCAATAACGAAGACCCGGCGAAGCGCGTACACGTCGAGTGCCGTCTCAGCCCGGTGCGCTTCTGGTCGAAGATTGTGGACGAAGGCGCCGGATTTAATCCGTCGGCGGTGCCCGATTGCTGTGCGCCGGAGCGCCTGGAAGTGCCCGGCGGCCGCGGGCTGGCTCTCATCAAGGCCTATATGACCAGCGTCGAGTACAACGAGTGCGGCAACTGCCTGACGATGGAAAAGCGGCTCGACGTTCGTCGTGAAGCAATTGGCGACGCGGACGGCGAGGGATAGGGCGCCGTCATGACCGTGGGTGACTGTGACGAGGCTACATGCTTACCTCCCGCGGCCTATTGCCAGATGCTTCCACGACCATCTGATCGCCATCGGCGTCTTCGCCGAGAGTTACCGCCGAGTCCAATGGTCCGCGGATTCGGTGGGTTTCTTGTTTCAGCCGCGCATGAAAAAACGCCTCGCGAATCTCAGTTGATCCGCGAGGCGTTCGTTGGTTGACCTCGAACTTCTTAGCGGGCCTTCAGCGGCTTCGGAGCCATGCCGGTTTCCACAGGGGCTTCGGCGCCGACCTGCGCCGGGGCCGACGGCTCGCTGTAGGTGACCTGGTTGGCGAGCTTGCCGTCTTCGCTCCACCACCGCCAATCGCCGATCAGGCGGCCGGTTTCGTATTTGCCGACCGTGGCCTTCTGGCCATTGCGGTGCCACCAGACCCACACGTCCTCGGGCTGATCGTCGCGGAATTCGCCAGTCGCGGCGACCTGGCCGTTGTCATAGTAGTAGGTGAACGTGCCCTGCTTTTTGCCAAATTGGTACGTCCCTTCTTGCTGAATCTGGCCGTTGTCGAACCACAGGCGCGACGGACCATGTCGCATGGCTTCGCCTTCGGACGTGTACTCGGCGAACTTCATGGTCCAAAAGTCATCGGCGGTTTGCTGGACGGTCTTGGGCTCGAGATATTGCTCCTCGCTCTTTTTGTGCTTCGGGTTGCGGCCCTTCACGGTGTTGGTGGTGAGCTTTCGTCCGTCAGAGTAGGTCGCGACGCGCTTCGGCTGGCCGTTCTTGGGATCGACTTCGAGCACATCGCCGGTCGGCGTGCCCTGCTCGTAGGTGGCCTGGCTATAAATCGTGCCGTTCGGGAGCCAAATGGTGGAGACGCCGTTACGCTTGCCAGCCGCGATCGCGATTTGCGCGCACTTGCGCTGGGCGGAGTCCGTGATCAGCCATTCGCCGTCCATCTTGTCGTTGACGAAATTGACCGAGGACTGAAAGGGCGGACGGAAATTCTTGAACGGGAACTCGTTGAGCAGCGCCGTGTCCTTTGGGCTGTGCCAACGCATCCACGGGCCGGTGCGCTTGCCCATGTCGAAATTGCCTTGAGCAATGGCGTCGCCCTTCGGGGAGAGGAGCTTCCACTCGCCGTGGTTGACATAATTGCCGGTGTCGTCGAGGACAACCTGGCGTTCAATCTTCACTTTGCCGTCGGGGTAGCGTTCGCGAATGACTTCGCTGCCATTGGCGCCGTACACTGGCGTGGCGTCGGCGAGGCCCTCGACGTTGGCGCCGTCGAGGGTGGTGGCTTCGTGGTTCTGCTTCGCGGGCTTCGAGGCGCGAGTGCGGTCGGCCGCTGAAGCTGAGAGCGAGGCGGCAGCGAGCGTCGCCAGAGCGAGCGTCGCGGCAAACAGGCGGGAAAGCTTCATGCTCATCAGAGACTCCTTTAGGCTGATGGTCACGGCAAAAACGAGGCCGCGCCCTGTGATCACCACGGGTGATTGCCCGCCTGAATAGAGGGTTCGGCGCGAGGGGTCAATGGCGGTTTGATAAATTCGAGAGATGACGAAATAAGGGCGACAAGTTGTCTCGGTGTGAAGCGAAACCTCTAGGCAGTGCTTGCACTACAGCATTGCTGGAAATTTACGGCAGAGCGCGCTGCCACAAATTGCATTGGGGAACTATTTATTTGACCTTAATGTGCGTCCATGGCCGCTCCGAGCGAGCAAGCGTTGCATGCATTGGCAGCGAGGATAGTCGATGGAAAATCAACAGAAGCGAATCAACGTTGTTCGGGGCGACATTACGCGGTTGGCGGTGCAAGCCATTGTCAATGCGGCGAATACCACGCTGAGGGGCGGCGGGGGGGTGGATGGAGCGATTCATCGCGCCGCGGGACCGCAGTTGCTCGAAGCGTGCCTCGAGATCGGCGGTTGTCCGACCGGCGAAGCGCGCCTGACTCGCGGATATCATTTGCCGGCGGAGTATGTCATCCACACCGTCGGGCCGGTGTACAGCGGCGGCCGGAGGCGCGAGGCTGAACTGTTACGATCCTGTTATCACGAGTCATTGAAATTGGCGGCGCAGAACGCGATCGCGAGCATTGCGTTTCCGTGCATCTCGACCGGCGCCTATGGTTATCCGAAAGAGGAAGCCTGCGAGATTGCGATTAGCGAAGTCATTGCATGGTTGACGGCGCACCACTCGCCGCGGACCGTGACATTCTGTTGTTTCGCGGAAGAAGACGCCGAGCTTTATCGGCGGAGGCTGGCTGAAATTGCATAACGATTGCAGAAATTGGCACGCTGCTTGCGACGCCGTGCAATAGAAAAGTGCTCACAGCCCAGCGAGAGTTAGGCTGTCCATTCCAAATGTTGCGGAGGAATCGTTATGGCACGTGGCAGTAAGTCGAAATACACCGACAAACAAAAACGTGAAGCCGAGCACATCGCCGAGGGCTATGAGGATCGCGGTGACAGCAAGAAATCGGCAAAGCGCAAGGCGTGGGCGACGGTGAACAAGGAATCGGGCGGCGGCAAGAAGAGCGGCTCGGGACGCGGCAAGAAGGAGAGCCACGCCGCGTCCGCCAAGGGCGGTCGCAAGTCGCAGTCGAACCGCACCCACGCCCAGCGCTCGGCGGCCGCCAAGAAGGGCGCTGAGACCCGCAAGCGCAACGCCGCAAAC
>JAICUM010000448.1 GCA_025935855.1 Pirellulales bacterium
CAGGCCCAACTTCTTCCAAGCCGACGCCGGCCAAGGCGCCGCCGGCTATCAGCCCTACAACATGTTCGACAACTTCGGCCAGCCGAACCTCTTCATGCCCTGGAGCGTCGCCGAAGCGCTCCTCGCCGGCGCCCCAAATGCCGAAGCCGCCCTCCGCTTTCTGCTGGACACCGGCCTCGGCAACGGCCTCGACGGCCCGCAAGGCCTCGCCGATTCCGCTCAATGGGCCACCGGCGCCGCCAACCCCATCAGCGTCCCCTCCTTTGCCGACAACTGGAACATGGCCCTCTCCACCATGGCCCTCATGGAATTCCTCGACGGCGCCGACCGCACCAGCCTCGCCTTCGCCAACCTCCCCGAGGTGAAAGCCGCCCTCGACACCGTCTTCCACGACGGCGACCTCAACGGCGACGGCCTGACCAACGCCGCCGACCTCGCCCTATGGCGAAACGGCTTCGGCATCTCCTTCCAAGCGTCCCCGGCAACCGGCGACGCCGATGGCGACGGCGACGTAGACGGCGCCGACTTCCTCCGCTGGCAACGCGGCCAGGCCCTCCCCCCCGGCGCCGCAGCCCAAAGCCACCCCGTCCCCGAGCCCGCCGCCCTCCTCCTGGCGGCGTTCGCCTCAGCAATTGCCCTAATCCATCGCCACGGCTTTGCCCAAAAGTAGGTCACGCTTGCCGAGCGGGACCTCCGCCGCGCAAATACGCCCACCATTTTCAAGAAGGTCCCTTCCGGCAAAAGCGACCCCCGGTGGCCTTTGGGCAACGCCCAATGGCTCAAGGAAAAAAGGATTGAAAGCGCTTGCAACTTGCCCAGCGGACAAATAGAATTTTCTACAGCGGCGACTTCTCAGGCATCGTTCGAAAAACCGTTGGCGGACGCTGGTTGAACGACAATGCGGCGAGCATGTTGCATCGACGTGCAACGTCCAAACGCCCATGCCGGTTCTCCACCTGTTCGCTCAGCCGTTTCTTCGATCAAGCTCTGAGCGAGTGCAATGGCCTCCGCCGTCCCAAAACGGAAAAGAGCAATACGAGTGTGGCTTTCCGATCGATCGTTCCGGCAACGCCGGAACGAGCCGACGCTGGAATAGCGCGAAGGAACGAAACAGTGCGTGCAGCAAAGAATCGATCGACAGGCTTCACTCTTGTTGAGCTGTTGGTGGTGATCGCGATCATTGGCGTGTTGGTGGCGCTACTGCTGCCTGCCGTCCAAGCCGCGCGCGAAGCGGCGCGCCGCAATCAGTGCAAAAACAACCTCAAGCAGATGGGCTTGGCGTGCCAGAACTTCGAAACCACCTACAAATTCTTTCCACTTGGCGGCCGTTCGGCTTATGACCTCTTGAGTTATAGCCGTGGACACGTCGATGGACCTCGCGAACAGTGGCTCAGTTGGCCGTATCAACTGTTGCCGTTTATCGAAGACGCCAATGCGCAACAGAATGCGGCGGCCGCCGCTTCCGCAGGAAACTCAGCCGCGGGCACCGCGGCCCTCGAGGTTCATCCCGTGGCCTTATACAACTGCCCATCGCGCCGCGGGCCGACCCAGGGCTCAATCGATCCGAAAACGAATGCCGCGCCCTATCTCACCGATTACGCTGGCGCCAACGGCGGCATCACCAAATTCGAGAATCTGACGAAATACAACCAATACATCCAGGCAATGCAGCAGTACCTCGCCGACAGTAGCAAAACGATCACGGCCACCTACAAGAACGACTTATTCTGGGGCTGCACGAGCTGCACCTCCATTCTTCCGTCGCCAGATGACACTCCCATCTTCCGCGGCGTCATCCAGCGCTGCGACCACCAGGGAGACGGCTTTCATGCAGGCTGGGGGCGAACTGTCTCGTTTAAGCAGATCACTGATGGCGCCAGCAACACCATGCTGATCGGCGAAAAGCGCCTCGTTCCAAGCAAGTACGACACCGGCTCCTGGCACGACGACCGCGGCTGGACCGACGGCTGGGATCCCGACACCATGCGGTCCAACATGTTCCCCGTCAAGCAAGACGCCGAAGAGCCCGACACTTCGGAGCAAAACTTCCTGCCCTACAGTTTTGGCTCGGCCCATGCCGGGGGAATTAACACTGTATTTGCTGACGGATCGGTCCATACCATTTCATACGACGTCGATCCAGACATTTTCATCTACCTGGGCGACCGCGACGACGAGCAGCCGATCGACCAATCCAGTCTCTAGAAAATCCGCGCATCAGCGACCAGGTTCAACTAACATCATTGATTGACGACTGACAACTCGCAGAGGGACGTTCTCATGAATCGATTAGGCATCTTGGCATCGCTCACATTCATGGGCGGGCTATGCGGATTCGCCAGGGCACAGCAACCCTTCACGGACATCAACGGCATACGCGTTCGAGCCAGCGACTTCGTCGGCGATCCGGGCACGATCAAAACCATCACGCCGACGCCTGACAGCTCCACGCTTTCGCCAATACCTTCGTCACTGACCTACGAAGAAACGAACTTCACGAATACCGGCGCAGGTTTTCAAGCCAATCGCGCGCGGTTCATCCTCTCGAATGATGCCGGCCAGGATCCCCGCTTCCTCCGGAATGTCTTCGGCACACAGGATACCTTCGACTACAGCATGGATCTCAAGCTCCAAGCCGGCTCCATCGCTCCCCGCAAGGAGGCCGGCCTGCGCATTGATTTCAACGGCTTCGACGGCCTCTTCATCGTCAATACGGACTCGCACGAAATCGTCGCCTTCGGCGGGACGCTGCCGTTTTACAGCTTCAATACGAGCAACGGTTTGTCCTATAACGCCGGCGACACCATTAACATGCGGATGATTTACAAGCCGCCCGTCCTCGACGCCACAAATATGGTGGTCACCGGCAAAGAAGGGACCATCGAATATATCGTGAACCAAGGCTCCGGCCCGGTGAGCAGCGGACCGCTGAAGTTCACCGGCAACGAAGGCGGCATCATCGACGGCAGCACGCTCGGCTTTTACGAGCAAGCCACCGGGGCCGTGAACGACTCGACCGACTTCGTTCGCGCCACCTTTTCAAACATCATGGTCCAAACCAGCACCGGAGACTTTGATCGCGACGGAGACGTCGACGGCGCCGACTTCCTCGCTTGGCAAACGAACCAGGGCCTGACGACCGGCGCTTCGCGTGAACAAGGCGACTCAAACGCCGACAATATCGTGAACGACGTGGATCTGGCGGCGTGGAAGGCCTATTTTGGCAGCCCCTCGCCGCTGGCCACGGCCGTTCCTGAGCCGGCCTCAATGGTCCTGATCGTTGGCATGGTCGCTCTTGGCATGGATCGAGCCAGACGCCGCCACAGTCGCTGAGTCCGCGGGCGATCGTAGAGTTTTTTTCTCATTTTGTGTTTCAAGTCCGTTAGGCTTTTCCTTGGCTTTGAGCGAGCATCCATCCAAATGACCACACGCGTTCGGTAGTACATGCCAGAGGCATGACCGGCGACCTCGCGCGAGGCCTTACTGATTTACTTCAATGAAGGGGAGGGATTGACTCATGAAAAGAATGATGTTCGCGTGTTTGGCAGTGTTCGCCCTGCCGGCGATCGCGATGGCCGAGCCGGGACCTGCCATCAACGGCATTAAGACCAATGCCCGCTTCTTCAACGACTTTTCAACGACGACCCTAGTTACCACCAACACGAACAACGTGGTTTCAGGCTCGGCCTCGGCCACCGAAACCAATTGGACCGACGACGGCATGGGCGGCAGCTTTGCCAACCGCCATGACTTCACCCTTTCGGCCGACGGCGGCGCGACCAACGCTCTGTTCAACATCAAGAGCTCATTCACCCTCAAGACGATCGTCACGCTTGACGCCGCCTCGCTCTCGCCTCGCAAAGAAGCCGGCATCCGCCTCAACGGCAATCCCACCGGAGACGCGTTGTTCCTGGTGAACTCCGACGCCGGCGAAATCGTCGCCTTCGGCGGCGGCGCTCCATTCTTTTCCTTCGGAAATGCCGGCGGCGGAAACGGCTACACGCCGGGAACGCCGCTTCTAATGGGCGTCACCGTGCGCGGCGGAGCGAATTCGCCCTTCCCCGGCTTCACCAGCATTGAGTACTTCATCGACCGCGGAATGGGCATCGAAACGAGCGGCCCTCTCGCCTGGTCCAATGTCGAGCATGGCCCGGTGGACTACAACGTCGCGATGTACTCCCAAGCATCGCCAAACCTGAACAATCCGGCAGAGGCGGTGACAGCGTCGTTTAACAACATCATGTACACCTCCATTCCCGAGCCGGCAACCTGCGGTTTAGCCGCCGCGGCCCTCGGCGC
>JAICUM010000335.1 GCA_025935855.1 Pirellulales bacterium
AGTCGTTCGGATTGTATTCCAGGTCGGCGTCCTGGATGACGATCACGTCGCCGCCGGCTTGCTCGAACGCCGTCCGCAGGGCCGCGCCTTTGCCACGGTTGTAGCCGTGCATCAACACGCGGATGTCTGGTTCGCGGGCCAGTTCAAGGAGCAACTCGCGCGTGCCGTCCGTGCTGAAGTCGTCAACAATCAGGATCTCCGCGTGAACGCCGACGGCCTGCACGCGACGCACGATCTCGACGATCGTGTCGCGCTCGTTGTAAACAGGGATGACGACGGTCACGGCAAGTGACGTGCGCTTCGCCCGCTCGATGGCCGGAGCCGCATCCATCTCGGCGACGACGCGTGCGGTTTGCTCGGCAATCGCCAGGCTCGACTCCAGGCGATTTAGATACGCCGTGTCGCGCGGCGCGGTCTTAGACGAGTCGGCTGGCGTGCTTCGCTCTTTTTCCTTGATCTCAACCATTAGCCTTATTTCCTTACAGCACCGTCAGCCGCTTTTCTGAATGTCCCGATTCGCCGCTCTTATCATCCCACAAGCTGCGATCCGGCATCGCCGGCCATTGGAAGCGGGCTTCCAAAAGCTTGACGTCAAACTGCCGCTCGTCCGACGGCAAGTAGTGCGGGCTAGCTGGATCGTTGAATCGCGACTTCCGTCCCCAGAGCTCCGCGACTGCATCGCTGTAGAGCAGCGTCCACTCGGAATTCTCCTTCGTGGTCTCGCGCTGCATCACCGCGACGCAATCCCTGTACCGTCGTTCGACCAGCACCATGTCGGGTTCGCAAAACCGCAGCACCGCCGTGCCATCGATCGGGCCGGCGTCTGGCCGGCGGTCGCGCGGGCCGGAATCGCCCAGCAGAAAATCAAAGTGGACGTCGATCGCTTCTTGCGGGTAGCAGGTGTCGAAGCGGCCATCGAAACCGACGCTTACATCCGGCGCAAGCGCGGCGAGCGCGTACTGCGCCCAATTGAACGCCACGACGAGCTTGCCGCTCATGCGGTGATCCACCATGTATTGCAGTGCATCGACCGGGTATTGGCTACGAAGCACGGGAAAGTCGCTGAGCCGGCCGGCCAGGGCGAAGCTTTGCAGCACAATCCCCGCGACGATAGCGCCGGCCATCGTCAGCCGCATCCACATCGCCGGCAGCACGACCGGCAGCTTTTTCTCCGCATCGGGACGTAGTCGCATCAGCGCGGAATGCCAATGCACCGGCAGCCAGAATCCGCACAATAGCGCGAAAAACGCGATGTGCCGCAGGTGCATCGAGGCCTGCCAGGCGACCAGGGCGAGGATCACGATCTGCGGCCAATCGCGCTTGCGCCGCGTGGCGGCCAGACTGCCTACCGCGACGACGATCAGCGTCACGAATGGCCAGAACACAGGCTTGCCCGGCGACGGCGCCGCCCACTCGGTGATCTCCGGCGGCGCTCCGCCCCAAGATTTCCACAGCCACTCGTGCAGGCCGAGGCCGTAGGGGTTCACCACCGTTGCGGCGAGGCAGGTGAGGCCGACGGCGGCAAGTTGCAGCACAGTTTTCCACCGCAGTCGGATGCCGGATGCTAGATGCTGGATGCTGGATTTCGGATCTCCAGCATCGAGCATCGAGCGTCGAGGATCGAGCGCCAGCTCAACCATCCGTCCGGCTAGCAGCGTTCCTACAATGCACAAACCCGCGACGAAGCCGCCGTGCGAGTTCACCCACGCCACGAAAATTGCAGGCAGCGGCCACAGCCAACGGAACCGCACGCGCCGGTTCTCCGGCCAAGTCTCAAACGCCCGGTCCAAGCACACGAGCGCCGCCGCGCAGAGCGCGAAGCTGAGCAGTTGCGGCCGCATCGGAAAGAACGCCTGCAGGTTGGCCGAAACCAAAAGCAAAAGTGCCCAAACGGAAATCACCGGCACGCCCTTGCGGCACGCCGTCCACGCCATGGTCGCCGCAATGCAAAGTCCCAAGGTACACTTGGCGACGAGCATGCCGTACACGCCGAGTCGCTCGAACCCAATGGCGAATAACAGCTCCGCGGCGTTCTCGTGGTTCACCCAGGGATAGCCAACGGCGGTGAAGGTATGTGTCGCGGAGCGCGGCATCTCGCCCGCCGCCAACCAATCCTCGGCGTAGCGCACGTGGCCCCACAGGTCGGGGTCCACGAGGTTCAGCGAAAACGGGATCGCGCAGCCGAGCACCAACAGCGCGAGCACGCCGATTTTCAACAGCCGATATGCGTGCCGGGCGTCTTCAAAGAACTTGGCGTTCTGGCAATTTTCAGCGGCAACCGACATAGGCACGAAACAACTGGGACTACTGTGGCAGCGCAAAAACGCGTCACTAGCCGGCGGCTAGTGGGGAGATTGGCAGTGGGCGTGGCGTTGGGCCGTGCAAGGATAGCCCGTAAACTGGCTAGCGGCCCGCGTTTTCAGCGCTTTCGGCACGGTTTTCCAAGGCGGAAAAGCCGGCATTTCCGGCCGACTCCCTGAAGCCGCTCAGTCAGGCGTGCCACAACTTTTTCCCGCTTGGCACTTTCCTGTCGTTTTGTTACCTTTCTCGACGCTCGCGACGACGAGCATGGAAGCACCGCGTGCCAAAGCCGAGCAGGCCGAGGCGTGGCTGTGCCGCTACCGACGTCTGCCCGGCCGACATGGAAGGAGGCCTCCCTTGAGCGCCGATCCACGACAACAAGTGCGGGTGCATATCCGCTGGATGATCCGCCGCGACATGGCCGAGGTGCTCGACATCGAGCGCGGCAGCTTCGAGTTCCCCTGGTTCGAGGAGGACTTCATCCGCTGCTTACGTCAGCGCAACTGCATCGGCATGGTGGCCGAACACGGCGAGCGAGTCGTCGGCTTCATGATCTACGAGCTGCACAAGACGCGGCTGCACATCCTGAACTTCGCCGTCCATCCGCAGTATCGCCGGCAGGGCGTCGGCAAGCAGATGATCGACAAACTGCTGGGCAAGCTTTCGAGCCAGCGCCGCGTGCGGATTACGCTCGAAGTGCGTGAGACCAATCTGCCGGCGCAGCTATTCTTCAAGGCCGCCGGCTTCCGCGCGGTCACGGTGCTGCGGGCCTACTACGAGGATTCGCCCGAAGACGCCTACCTCATGCAGTTCCGCCACTCGTACGAGGAAACGCCCGAGGCGATTCCGATGAATCGCATCGACCGCATGGCGGGTTGAGCAAGCCGGCACGACGCGCGGGTCACGAGGTCGGGAGTCTTTTGCGACTTGGGAGCCTACTTAGCGTGGGGAACCTCCAGTCGCAAATGACTCCCGACCCCTTCGTTGCTTCCAGCACAAGACGCCGCCCAGCGCCACTGCCGCAATAACGACTGATGCCGGCTCGGGCACGGCGGTCACTCCTGAACTAGGCGGCCTCGTTCCTTGGTTCCGCTGCCACACGAGAAAATCATTTCCATCCACGCGTCCGTTCGCGTCGGCGTCGCCGGTGGCCGCGGTGGCGCCGCTCGCCATGCCGTTGTGGGCTTTGAAAATCGGCAGGTCGGCGGCGCTCACCATGCCGTCCTGGTTGAAGTCTCCCGCGATGCCGCTGAGCGCTACCCAGAAGGTGGACGTCGCGCGCACGGCGCCGGTCAGGTGCAGATCGACCGTCATGCCGCTATCGGTCTCGGTCGACTGTGTGATGTCGATTGGAAAATCCATAGCCGCGCTCAACTGCGTGTAGGGTCCGCTGGTTCCGAGCGTCGTGAAGGTCATCGTCCCGAGCGTGCCGTGCATGGCGGAGCCAGTGACCGGTTCCTGGGAGAGATCGGTCGTTTGATCCGCGGAGCCGGTGACGACGATCGTGCCTTGGTTGATCGTGAGCAGGTATTGCGAGGCGTCGAACTGGTACACGACGCCGCTCGCGCCGGTGCGCGTCATCACGCCCGGCGGCAACGGGGTGGAGAGCGTGCCGACCAGTCCGGACGGGTCGATGTTCACGCCCAGCACTGGAGGAAAGCCAAGCGTCAGGTTGTAGTCGGCGTTCGGCGCAATGGCGCCGCTGGTGAAGGTCAGTCCGCCATTCGCGGGAAAGCTGCCACTGTCACGGAAGTCGAACTGGGCGTTGATCGTGCCGGTCAGATTGTGCGTGTCCGAATCGCTGAAGGGAAACGACGACGCTTCGACCTTCAAGCTGGACTGAGTCGAATTGATCGCGAGCGTCGAGTTCACCGGATACGCCGCGGCGGCTGACGTCCACAACACGCCAATGACCGCCGACAGCGTCCCAGTTGTTTGCCACACGCCTCGCATTTCATCCGCCTCCGCCAAACGCCAAGGATCAGTTTGACAATCTGCCATCCTACCCCGCCCGCCAATCGGGACAACAAATGGGTCGGATTGATGTTTTCATCGACTTTCTCGCGCACTTGCTGTGCGAACCCGCCGCAAACGGCGGGGCTAAATGGGCTGATAACTCAAGTGGCGGCCGGTTTCTTTCGATGATTCGCCTCTATCTTCCCGCTTCCGTTTCACTTATAGTGCTTGCTTGGGGACGCATCGAGTCAAACCCCCGCTTTATGGTTGTAGTGTCTTCCTCAGGGCCGCCCTCTGGCGGCTGCCGCGGAGTGCTCATCACGCGGATGACTTGCTTTGCTCCGGATTGTGGGACTGTCGCGTAGCGCCGTTTTGGGTTTGGCGGTGCTGAGGGCGCGGCCCGAGTTGTTTGTTCTAAGTTTCTGTTTCCAGGAGTTTCTGCAACCATGGCAGAAGGCACGATCAAGAAGTTGATTGCTGACAAGGGCTTTGGCTTCATCCAGGGCGAAAAGGGAGAGCTGTTCTTCCACCACTCGGCCGTCGAAAACGGCCAGTTCGACACCTTGCAAGAAGGCCAGCGCGTGACCTACACCGAAGGCCGCGGTCCGAAGGGCCCCCGCGCCGACGCGGTGACGCCCGTCTAAGTCAGAATGACGCAGCGGCGCCGCGTGCGCTGCTTCAGTCGTAAACACGAAACGCCTCGGAAGCTTGCGAGCCTCCGGGGCGTTTCTGCTTTTGAAAGCGAATGACCGCGGATCACACGGATGAGCACGGATCAATACAATACGTTCAACTGAATGATCTTCTTCTTTGCTCCATCCGTGCTATCTGCGCAATCCGCGGTTCACTTGCCTTTGATTGAGTGACGATCATGGCCAATCATCTCGCACACGAGACGTCGCCTTATCTGCTACAGCACAAAGACAATCCTGTTGATTGGCATCCGTGGGGACCCGAGGCGCTTGAGCGGTCCAAGCGCGAGCAGAAGCCGATCTTTCTTTCGATTGGCTACTCCGCCTGCCATTGGTGCCATGTGATGGAGCACGAAAGTTTTGAAAACGAGCACATCGCTCAGCTGATCAACGAGCGGTTCGTGGCGATCAAGGTTGACCGTGAGGAGCGGCCCGATCTCGATCAGATTTACATGAACGCCGTGCAACTGATGACGGGGCACGGCGGTTGGCCGATGAGCGTGTTCCTAACGCCCGATCTCAAGCCGTTCTATGGTGGCACGTACTGGCCACCCACGGCATCGCGCGG
>JAICUM010000170.1 GCA_025935855.1 Pirellulales bacterium
ACAAGGCGCTCGGCGTCGCGTGGTCGATCGTCGCCGGCGGTCCGGAGACGATCCGGCACACGAAGGCCTTGCTCAACGCACTCTTTCAAGAAACAAACAAGTCCGTTGGCCCAGGCCTGGCGGAAACGCATCTCCAGGCACGGCGAAGCGACGAAGCCCGCGAAGGGCTGGCGGCGTTCGCGGAAAAGCGCAAGGCCAATTGGCAGATAAACCAGTGAGTAAGTAGATGCATATAGCGCAAGAGATAATGCCGCATTACTTGCTTCAGCCTATTAGGAGTCACGAATCCAACATTCCCGCAGATTAATTCTCAGCGCCGAGTACACATGACCACCGCCATCGAACCTCCCGACCACCTCGCCCAGCGCCAAGAGCAGATGCGCCAGGCAGAAGCCCTGCTGGAGTCACTGCCGCAGCAGACTGGCATCGCCAAGGCTCTGTTCGAGGGCCGGTTCGTTGCCGATTGGATCTTTCCCTACCCGAAGCTCCCCGACAACCAGCGGGCCGATGTCGAAAAGGCTGTCGCCGAGCTGACCGGCTTTTGCGACGAACATCTCGATCCCGCGAAGATCGATCGCGAGGCGGACATCCCGCGCGACGTCATCGAAGGCCTGGCCCGCCTGGGCCTCCTAGGCATGACCGCGCCTACCGCGCTCGGGGGCCACGGCTTCTCGCAAATGGGCTACTGCCGGCTGCTGGAAGTCATCGGCTCGCGCTGCAGCTCGACCGCCATTTTTGTGAACGCTCATCACTCGATCGGCATGAGGGCGCTCCTACTGTTCGGCTCCGAGCAGCAAAAGAAAACCTGGCTTCCGGACCTGATCAGCGGTCGGAAGCTCGCGGCGTTCGCGCTGACTGAACCGCAAGCAGGCTCCGATGCCGCCAACGTCCAAACGACCGCCACGCCCACGCCCGATGGACAGGCGTTCGTCCTCAATGGCCAGAAACGGTACATCACCAATGGATCGATCGCCGACGTGTTGACCGTAATGGCCCGCACGCCCGTCGAAGGCTCCAGCGAGACGGCCGTCACCGCGTTCATCGTTACGCCCGACATGCCGGGATTCGAGATCGTCGAGCCGCGCATGGAAAAGCTCGGCATCCGCGGCACGGCTACCTCGCGTTTGGCGTTTCATGACATGCGCGTGCCGCGCGAGAACGTATTGGGTCCGCTTGGCAAAGGCCTGAAGGTCGCGCTCACCGTGCTCGATTTTGGCCGGACGACTTTCGGCGCCTGCTGCACCGGCGCGGCGAAAACCTGCCTGCGGCTCGCCTCGGAGCACGCCCACACGCGCCGGCAGTTCGACCAATCGCTCGCCGAGTTTGAGCTGGTTCAAAAAAAGCTCGCCCGCATGGCCGCCTGGACATACGCCATGGAAGCGATGACCACCGTAACGGCCGGGCTGATCGATCGCGGGCTCGAGGACTACATGCTCGAAACGGCAATGCTCAAGGTTTGGAGCACCGAGAGGCTGTGGACGATCGTGAACGACGCCTTTCAGATCTACGGCGGCGCCGCCTATTTCACCGATCGGCCGCTGGAACGCATGCTCCGCGACCATCGTATCAACCAGATCGGCGAAGGCGCCAACGAGGTGCTCGTTTCGTTCATTGCGCTAATGGGCATGCGCGGACCGGGCCTGCGCATGAAGCAAGTGGCGGACGCCGCAAAGCGCCCGTGGAAGGATTACGGAGTCATTGGCCGCTTTCTTAAAGACGCGGTCCGTTTGCGGATGAAGACGCCCGACGTGCCGGTCGAGAGCGCCGAGTTAAGAAAGCCGGCGCGGCGGCTTGGCAAGTTGATCCGCCGACTCGGCACGACTGTGCAACGGACGCTCGTTCGCTACCGCGAGGATGTGCTGGAGCGGCAACTCGTGCAGGAACGGATCGCCTGGCTGGCGATGGAACTGTTTGCTACCGCCTGCGCCCTGAGCCGCTGGGATGATGAGCTCAAGCGAAACGACCGCTCACACGATGCGGTCGCTCGGCTGTTTGTTGCCGATGCGCTGCGCCATGCCGAAAGCTGCCTGAAGGCGATGCACCATAATGACGACCCATTGCTCCGCGAAGCCGCCAAGACTACTTAGGCCCCATGCGCAGCGCGGCGTCTAATCGCAGCACGCAGCCGTTGAGCATTTCGTTTTCGAACACGTGGCCCACCAGCGCCGCGAACTCCTCCGGCCGCCCCAGGCGATGGGGAAACGGCGTCTGTTCAATCAGCGATTGCCGCACCTTGTCCGGAGCGTTTTGCATCATCGGCGTCTCGAACACGCCGGGGGCGATTGAAACAACCCGAATGCCATGCTGGCCCAGTTCGCGGGCCAGCGGTAACGTGAGCGCGGCGACGCCCCCTTTGGAAGCAGAATAAGCCGCCTGGCCGATTTGCCCCTCCAGCGCCGCGACCGAAGAGGTCATCACGACGACGCCGCACAGGCCGGCCTCCAGCGGCTGACTTCGCGCCATGGCCTCAGCCGCCAGGCGCACGGTATTAAAGGTTCCAACGAGGTTCACCTCAATCACCCGGCGAAACGCTTCCAACGACGCGGGGCCCTCTCGTCCCAAAACGCGCTCCGCGTGAAGAATGCCCGCGCAAGCGATGGCGCCGCGCAGCGGACCAAAGCGATTCTCGCCCGCCGCGATGGCAGCTCGCAGATCAGCTTCGCTGGTGACGTCGGTCCGCGCGAAGATCGCGCGCTCGCCGAACTCGCCGAAGGCGTCCTCTCGCGGCGGGGCCAGATCGGCGATGATGACCGAGGCGCCCTGCCCTGTCAGCTTTTGGACGCACGCCGCGCCCAAGCCGGAGCTGCCGCCCGTGACCAAAATTGAGGAGCCTTCAATTCTCATGCAGTGGCGAGTAAACGAATAGGTGAGTAGGTTACGCCGTTTCTATGTTGGCTACATCACGTAGCCCCAGTTCTTCGATGGCCTTCTCACGGATGACATACTTCTGAATCTTCCCCGTGACGGTGGTCGGAAAACCATCGACGAACTTCCAATACCGCGGCGTCTTGAAGTGTGCTAGCGCCTGGCGGCAGAACTCGCGCAGTTCGTCTTCCGTCGCGTGGTAGCCATTCTTCAGCTTGATCCACGCCAGCACCTCCTCTCCCAGCCGGCGATCGGGAATGCCGACGACTTGCACGTCCATCACCGCCGGGTGCTGGTACAGCCGTTCTTCAATCTCGCGCGGGTAAATGTTCTCGCCGCCGCGGATGATCATATCCCGCAGCCGGCCGGTGATGCGGTAGTAACCGTTCGGCTCGCGCACCGCGAGGTCGCCGGTGTGCAGCCAGCCGTCGGCGTCGATGGCCTCGGCCGTTTTATCCGGCATGTTGTAGTAGCCGAGCATCACGCCATGGCCGCGGCCACAGAATTCGCCCTGCTCGAGGTCGCCCAAATCCCCGCCCGATTCCACGTCCACAATTTTCGCCTCGACGCCCGGCAGCGTCCGGCCGACCGTGCCTACGCGCAATTCAATCGGATCGTCGGTGCGGGTTTGCGTGGCCAGCGGCGACAATTCCGTTTGGCCATAGCCGATCGTGATTTCGCGGGCGCCCATGTCCTGCGTGACCCGTTTCATCATCTCGATTGGACAAGGGCTGCCCGCGATGATGCCGGTGCGCAGGGACGACAAATCCCGCCGCGGAAAATCCTCGTGTTCCAACTGAGCGATGAACATCGTCGGCACGCCGTACAGCGCCGTGCACCGCTCTTGTTCCACCGCGGCCAACGTGGCGTCCGGTTGAAAGCACTCGGCCGGAAACACCATCGCGGCGCCATGTGCCACGCAGCACAGCGTCCCCAGCACGCAGCCGAAGCAGTGATACAGCGGCACCGGCAGGCAGACACGGTCGGCGTGCGTGAGCCGCTGGCACTCGCCGGCATAATACGCGTTGAGCAGAATATTCCGGTGCGACAGCATCGCGCCCTTTGGAAGGCCGGTCGTTCCGGACGTATATTGGATATTGATCGGATCGCGTGGGCTCAGTCCGTCGGCAGTTTTCTCGAGCCGATCTTGCGAAACCTCGCTCGACCGATCGAGCAACTGCTGCCACGAAAGCACGCCCGCCGGCGCCTCGCCGCGCAGCGATACGACCCATTGAAGCTTTGGATATGCCTGGCTGCGAAGGTTTCCCGGCTCCGCGGACGCCAACTCCGGGCAAGCTTCCTTGAGCATCTCGAAGTAATTCGACGACTTGAACGCATCGACTAGAGCCAGCCCGCGAACATCTGACTGACGCAGCGCGTACTTCAACTCACCGGTACGGTACGCCGGATTGATGTTGACCAGCACCACCCCGATGCGCGCCAGCGCGAACTGCAACAGCACCCACTGCGGCACGTTCGTCGCCCACACGCCGAAGTGGTCGCCCGGCGCTAATCCCAGCGCCAACAAAGCCCGGGCCGCCCGATCGACCGCGGCGTCGAACTCCCTCCAAGTGAATCTGATTGCCGGCTTACAAAAGATGACCGCATCGCTGCCCGGAAAGCGTCGGGCCGTCTCACGCAACGTCTGGCCGATCGTCAGGCCTTCGACCCAAGGGGCCTGTTCAGCGTGTTGCCTTTCGCGGTTGACCATGCGGCCTCCAGTAGGCGCCTATAACAATCTTACGCCCGATATAATCGTGTGCCCAATGAAGGATCATCCTGCCAGCGGCTTGATGTGAATCTACCGCACGCGACGCAGTCGGCTGAGCCGTGCTGGAACGCTGACTCATCCATCCGAGGGCATTTTGGACTTTTGGATTTTGTGCTCATCCCGGGGGGCCCCACGTTTTGTGATCAAAACTCACGTTGACGACCGACTGGCATGGCGGTTTCGCCGAGAAAACACGGCGTTTTTCGTTTTTATGGCTTTCTGTAGTCATCGAGTTTTGGATTTTCCGAAAAAAGTTCAAAAGTCCAAAATTGGTCTGGTGACGAGGGCGCGGAGCCTTGCCGGCCAAGGCCACTTAACGCAAGCGAGTTCACCAGTAGCGTGAAGTGGCAATTGGACTTTGCCGACAGACGCGCGCCCTCCGATGAGGCTGGAAATAGGTGACAAATATACACTATAAAGCGGGCCAACTCAAGATCGAAATTGAGCCAGGAGGAGAATGGCACTTGGCAACCCATTGCGTTTCAGGGATTTAAACCAATTGCCATGAGCAGGCGGCGTCCTGGTTGGGCGAGCTTACCGAAACGGGAAGCTCTCGACGGATCTCGAGGGCTGACGGCCTTCGCGTCCTTTTCGAGCTTTTGTGGGCGAGAAATCGCATCCAATGCACAGAAGATCGCAGTGGACGCAAAGGGGGTCGATAGCGCTGCTGACTTGTTGAAAAAGAATCTCTTATGAAAGTTCAAGTGCTTTTCGGATCAGGAGGGTATTACTTAGGGCATGTCGACTGCGTTGCCAGAGGCGGGGAGCTCGCGTTCGTGGCACCAGGAATTAAGCGTATTCAGGACGATACCGACCAGTGGGCCAGCGGCTTTTTCATCGCGTACAATTTCATGGGTCGGCGTGGTGGAGATTAATCGAGCGGGGTCGCGAATGCGGACAATGGGTTGTTGACGATGTCTGACGCATTTATTCTCACAGCCTGCCGAACTCCTATCAGCAGATTTCGAGGCGCCTTTTCCGCTCTCTCAGCGACGGATGTCGGCTCCGTCGCGGTGCGCGAGGCGGTGGCTCGCGGCGGGTTTGACGCCGCCGCCATTGAGGAAGTGATCCTTGGAAACGTCCTCACCGCGGGCGTCGGCCAGGCCCCGGCACGGCAAGCGGCGTTGAATGCGGGGCTGCCGCCCACGGTCGCGGCCCTTACCATCAACAAGGTATGCGGGTCGGGTCTGAAGGCCGTTATGCTCGCGGCCCAAGCTGTTCGTTGCGGCGACGCAAGCCTGGTCGTCGCTGGCGGCATGGAAAGCATGAGTGGGGCCCCCTGGCTGCTGCCGCGCGAGGCGCCCGCGCTGGGCGATCGAGTGCTCATCGATTCGATGCTCCACGACGGGCTGGTGTGCGCGTTCAGCCGGGAGTCGATGGGCGAAATCGCCGAGGATGTTGCCCGACGCGAGAAAATCTCGCGTAAGGAACAGGACCGCTTTGCACTGGAAAGTCATCGACGAGCCGTTGAGGCGGCCGACGAAGGCGCCTTCTCCGACGAGATTGTTCCGGTCACCGTGCGGCGCGGTTCTAGTGATCTCATCATCTCGCGTGACGAAGGCCCGCGCGGCGACACCGATCTAGAGAAGCTTTCGAAGCTGACGTCTAGTTTCCAATCAGGCGGCACGGTCACGGCGGGAAATTCGTCGATGCTCAGCGACGGCGCCGCGGCGGTTGTGATTGGTTCGCAAACAATCGTTCAGCGCTGGCACCAGCGGCCGCTCGCGCGCATCGTCGCCTCAGTGACCGTCGGCGGGCCACCGCATGAATTGTTCACCGCTCCCATTCAGGCCGTCCGGCAAGTGGTCGCCAAAGCGGGCCTCACGCTCGAGGACGTCGATCTTTTCGAGATCAACGAAGCCTTCGCCGTGCAGATGTGCGTCTGCCTGCGGGAGCTCCGTTTGCCGCACGACCGCGTGAACATCCACGGCGGCGCGATCGCCCTGGGCCATCCCATCGGCGCCAGCGGAGCTCGGGTGCTCGTGACGCTGCTGCATGCGCTGAAGCGCCGCGGTGGCCGCATTGGCGTCGCTGCCCTCTGTCTCGGCGGCGGAAACGCGGTCGCGATGCTCGTCGAGCGGGAACCATAACGTATGAATCGAACGCTCCGCATCGGCGAGATTGAGCTGAGCTTCGTCAGCGGCGGTCAATTGCGCATTGACGGCGGGAATATGTTCGGCGTTGTGCCACGCACGCTGTGGCAGAGCAAGTCGCCGCCGGACGAGCGAAACCGCATCCAGCTCGACACCAACTGTGCTCTTGTCCGCACAACGAACTCGCTCGGCCTGATCGACACCGGTTACAGCGGCCACTTGCCGCCGAAGTTCCGCGAGAACTACGCGCTCGAAGAAGGTGCGCCGCTCGCGCGAAATCTCGCCGTCGCCGGCGTTGATCCCAACGACATCGACTGGGTGATTCTGACGCATTTGCACTTCGATCACGTCGGCGGCGTCACCCTCCGCGACGAGGACGGCCGCTTGCATCCCACGTTCCCGCGAGCGCGGCACTACATTCAGCGAATTGAGTGGACCGATGCCGTCGCCAATCTGCCCGAGCTGGCCGGCGCGTACAATCTCGCCGACTTAGCTCCCTTGGAGCAAGCAGGCCTTGTCGATCTCATCGACGGAGCGGTGGAGATCGCGCCGGGCGTCGCGACCCAGCTCACCGGCGGCCACACCCGCGGCCATCAGATGGTCAGCCTCCAATCGGCCGGCCAGTCAGCCGTTTGCCTGGGCGATAGTTGCCCTACCATCGCCCACCTGCCGACCTTTTGGAGCATGGCGTACGATCAGTTCCCTCTCACTGTTCGCCGCATCAAGCCGGCGATTCTGGCCGACATTGCGAGCGAAGATCGCGTGGCACTTTTTTCTCATGATCCGCACGTTCTTGCGGCCCGCCTTTCCCGCGGCGCCGACCAAGAATGGTGTGCGACAACGGTTCTCGGAAATCGAGACTCATGAGTCGACACGTCGCGACTCTTACAGGCCGCCTCGTCGATAGGCTTTTCGCGTCTGAAAACTGAACGTCGGTCGCACTCAATTTCCGCCGAATATTCGAAAACGACGTTCGGTTTTCAGCCGAGTCGGCGATAAGTCGGTTTTAGGGTTCACGGTCCGAGTTTTTTCTATTTTTTCAGAACTCCAACCGCCAAAATGTGCGTCCAGATGCGATATACAGTCGTTTCCAGGCCAATTTCTAATCGCCAGGCCAAGAGGCTCGGATGGACAAGGTCCAGCGCGTTGACGAATTCGTTTCGTTGTACGTCCAGCATTCGCGGCGGATCTACAACTTTGTGCGTTCGCTGACCTGGCGTCAGCAGGATGCGGAGGACGTTTTCCAGGACGTCGGTAAGACGTTGTGGGAAAAGTTCGACGAATTTCAGCCGGGAACGAATTTTTTGGTATGGGCTTTTAGCGTTGCGAACTACAAGGTGTTGCAGCATCGCCGCCGGCAAGTGCAGCAGCCTTTGGGCTTAAGTGACGCGGTCCTGGAGCTCATCGCCAAGGATCTTTCCGAGTTTTCCAGCCGCGACGACGATCGCTTCGAGGCGCTGGCCGGATGCCTGCAAAAGCTGCCGGCCTATGATCGGGAGTTGATCGAGGCGCGGTATCGGCGCGAGCAGCCGATCCAAACGCTGGCGACGGAGCTCGGGCGGTCGGCGGACGCGGTTTACCGCGCCTTCAGGCGGATCCACAAGACGCTGTTGTTTTGCGTCAGGCGCACGCTGGCCAGGGAGCAATGGTCTAAATGAGCGACGCCGCCGACAACAAAGCAAAGGACGAAGATCCGATCGACGCGGAGCTATTTGATCTGGCGTGCTCGTTCGCTGAGGGCCGGCTGGATGAGGAAAGCTCTCGACGCTTCAACCAACTGCTGGAGAAGAACGAAGAGAACCGGAACGCCTATTTACAAATCATGCAAGTGATCGCCGGACTGGAATGGCAAGGGCCCCGGATGGCGCCGGCCGGCGTTGGAATTGCGGCGGTCAGCGGACAGTCTCAGCAGACGACGCCGAGTGAAAAGGCGATCGTTTCCACGGGCGAAGGCAAGTCGCCCTGCGCAATCACGCGCTCCGCGGGACATCCGCGCGGTCGATTCTGGTCAGGACCGGCCTCAAGGCGGCGACGATTCTTCAGGGCACGGGCCGCGCTGGTGATATCGGCGCTAGCCGGCGTCGCGTTGGGCAGCGTGGTGACACGGCAGCTGGCGAAGCGTGATGCCGAGGTCGCTCTCGGCCGACAGGAGAAGTCGCTGCCGAAGTCGCCCTTCGCCGACACGGATCACTATGTCGCGACGCTGGTGAACGCCACGAATTGCCGTTGGGACACGATGCACAGCACGGCCGACTTGCGTTTGGGGAGCCAGCTTCGGCCGGGAGAATCGCTGCATCTTTTAGAAGGGCTGGCTCAGATTCAATCGACGGGCGCTCAGAAAACGGTGCTGCAGCTCGAAGGACCGGCGGCGATTAACCTCTCGCGCGAGGG
>JAICUM010000626.1 GCA_025935855.1 Pirellulales bacterium
CCTAAAACAAGTTTCCTAACCAGGTTTTTACACCTTCAGCTAGCGCCCAGTTTTTGGGGTCCACCTCACGGTCCCGAGCCGATCTGCCATCCCATCGCTCGGTAGCGCGGATAGTCCATCTTATGTTGATGATTGCGGAAGTACTGCATTTGTTGCCGATGGACTTCGCGGCGGGACGGTCCCCAGCGGCCGACTGGCAGTTGTTCCCACACGGCGAACAGCGCCGGGCCCCCTTGGTGTTTCAGCACGTGGCACCAGGCGGTAGTTTGCTTTTCCGCGGCAGGCTGATCCTGTGGATGACAAGCCTTGGCCATCGCCGCCACATGCTCGCTGGCATGATAAAAATCCAGGATGGGTTCCGCGAGCGGGAAGTTCCTGGCAGCGAATTCTTCGAGTCCGTTGCCCTCATCGCTGAGCGCCAGTTGCTTTTGAGCCTCATCCCAACCCACCTGCGCCGCCTGACGCCGCAACTGGCGGCCCAGTTCATCGAGACCATACAAGCCGGATAAAAACCGCACCGGACACCCGCCACGCGAGGAAGCCGGGGATGACTTCTGCTTTTCTTCTGGGTCTTCCTTTCCCGGCTGCGGATTGTAGATCATGGCGACCGCGGCCATGCGGCTGTCGGCCTTCGCTCCGTCGGGACCCTGCTGCGGAACGCTGACGAAATCCAGGCTCGTATAAGCACACGGTTGACCGGTTTTGTCTTTGTTCCAGGGCCAGGTCCGCGCAGAGCCAAACGTTTCCTTGGCCGTCAGTCGCTCTCCCAGCTTTTCGCCGGCATCTTCGGTGACCCGCTGCACCGTCGATTCCGACACGCGAATGCCGGTCAGCTTCACCAGCGTGTTTCGAGCGGCACGACCGAAGCTCGTTAACAGGCCCGCCAAGGCGATCGCTTCCTCGGCCCCAGCCGTCACACGCCGCTCGCCTAATCGCAACGCTTCGTCCCAAGGCCGATAGCCCGTCTTGCAATGACGACAGTGATAATACGAGCAGGAGAGCCGCACCTCGCCGAACAGGCTGATGACCGTCTTCTCGCGCCAGGAGACAAACCGCGCACAGCGACTGCATGCGCAAGCAATGCTACTACCTGGGTACCCCTTTTTTAGACCGCTCGTTCGCAGCCTCGGAGACGATCGTCGCTCCCACCTGGTTGAGTTTGTCCCGCAGCTCGAACTCGCCTTTGCCAAAAATCTCATGATCGGCCTTCGCCGCCATCAGCCGCGCCATGGCCAACAGCTCCTCGTCCATCTTGGCTTGCAGACGCTGATAAATCCGCTGCGCCAGTTCCTCCTGCTCCGCCGTCAACTCGGCCGCCGCGGTGCTTTGCCGTTGCTTCACCATCACTCCGTCTCCTATTGACGCCTAGGTAGTTAATGGAATGAAGAATTATAGGACCAGGTGTGCTGCGTCAAAGAACGAATGCAGGCGGTTGGGCTCGTGCCGAAAGGTGTTCAAGACGTGATCCAACTCGGAGCGGAGATCGTGGATGTCCTCTGGAATGACATTCGCCAGAGTGCCGTACTTGGTCTGATTCCAAACGTCCTCCACGGGATCGAGGTCCGGCGCGTACGGCGGAAGCCATTCGACCTGCAGCCAGGAGGCGCCGTCCTCCAGGAGCTGCCGCGCGGCGGAGCGATGAGCAGACAAGCGATCCCACACCAGAATGACGGCCCGGCGCAAATGCCCATGGACTTCGCGCACGAATCGAATGAAATCCTCGGTCCGGGCGTTGTGGTCGAGCAGTTCGTAGTACAGCCCCAGCCGCAGCGCCCACGGGGCGCGGGTGACGGCGGCGAGCGTCGTAAGGCGATCGCGTCGATCCCACACCCGCTGCAGGGGCGTCTGGCCCGTCGGGGCCCACACCCGCCGCCGCAACGGCTGCAGCAAAAACCCACTTTCATCGAGAAAAACCAAGCTAGCTTGACGTTCGAGGCTCTTTTTTTAGCCGCGGCCAGTCGTCGCGGCGCCAACGGGCAATCGCCCTCTCGTCGCGTTCTCGAGCTCGCCGCTCTGGCTTCTGCGCACTCCAGCCCATTTGATGCAGCAGCGTGCCGACGTAATCGGGATGGTATTCCACGGCAAATAAGCGCCGAATCAAATCGCGAACTAGCGGGCCGGTCCAACCCGACGGCGCGTAACCCCAGTGCCGCGTACCGAGCTTCAAAGCGGCCAGCAACTGCCGTCGCTGCGGCGGCTGCAATTTCGGTTCGGGACCAGGATGAGGCTTGGGCTGCAGCGTTCTCACGCCGCCGTGCCGCCAGGCTTGCTTCCAGCGGCTTGCCGACGACAGACTGGACCCCACCAACGCAGCCACTTCCGCCAGCGATTTCCCCTGCGCGAAAAGCCGGGCTGCAATACATCGGCGAGCTTCCAGCGCTTCGGGAGTTCCTGAAGGTCTCATACAGCATTATTCGCCGCAGCCCCGTTTGGTTCCATTAACTATCTAGGACTCAATAATACGAGCCCACACAACGCCTTGTTTAGCTAGCACTGTGTGCTAGCACGATGGTTTTCTACTGAGCAAGAATGCCCCCTTTTGTTCCGCCCTTTTGTTCCGCTTTTGTTCCGATCGCTAATCGACGATGATGGGAAGCTAACGGCCTGCGCCATGAAGCGGCGCCCGTGGCGAAACCAGCGTTGCGTAGAAGCACAAGCCAACCAACACCGCCGCGGCCAGCAGGCTGCGTTCGTGGTAGCAAAGTTCCAGCCGGGTGGGCGGCGCCAAGCCGGGGAGGTGGTTCA
>JAICUM010000256.1 GCA_025935855.1 Pirellulales bacterium
CGGGTCGGCCGTCACCAGCCCTTCGCGAAAGCCGAGTGGGCAGCGGGAGTCGAAATCGACCGCGACGACGCGGCGGTCGCGCGCCAGGTAGAGCACCGCGCTGCCGCCGTAGCCGCCGAGGCCGACCATCCCGGGAATGACGACGCACAGACCCAGCGTTGCCGCGACGGCCGCGTCAACGGCGTTGCCGCCGTCGCGCAGGATTTCCAGCCCCGCGGCAGCGCCGAGTGGATGGCCCGTGGCCAGAGCGGCATTCTTGGCGATCAACTGTTGCGGCATTTCGATGTCTTACTCACTGTTTCGTCACTCGTTGTCGATTGTCTTGCCGGAACCTAGGTTGCGAGTCATAGTGTTTCACCGAAGCGTCGCATTGGAAACTTTCACAAGCTGGACTGTTGCGATGGGCCCTCTCTTCGATTTAGGAAACGTGTTGTATCTCGTCGCCTTCTCGGTTCGCGACATGCTTTGGTTGCGGATACTCACGGTGGCGGCCCAGCTATGCCTCATGCCGTACTACTGCCTGCGATCGGAGATTATGTACAAACCGATTTGCTGGGGCACGCTGTTCATTCTTATCAACGTGGTGCAGATCGTATGGTTGCTTTTGGAGCGGCGGCCGGTGTTTCTCGGCGAGGAGGAGCTGCATCTGTACCGGACTGTGTTTCGTGGGCTCAAGCCGCGGGAGTTTCTGAAACTGCTGTCGATTGCCGAGTGGAAGCAGGCGAAGCTCGGCGAGGAACTCTTGGGCCAAGGCAAGCCGGTGGCGGAGCTGATGCTCATTTCCAATGGGCGCGGAACAGTCGAGATGGATCGGCGGCACGTGGCCGAGCTTGGCAGCGGGCAGTTCGTGGGCGAGATGGGTTTTCTCACCGAGCAGCCGGCCAGCGCGCGGGTGGCGGCGGGGCTGCCGACGACGTATCTCGCGTGGCCGGCGGCAAAGCTGCGGTCACTGCTCAGTTCAACCCCGGGACTGCACTTGAAAATGCAGGGCGTCCTGGGAAGCGATCTGGTGGAGAAGCTACGGCAGAACGCGCTGGCCAACGCTCACCCATCGCTAATGAAAACGGCGTTACGCGAGGCGGGCGCCGAGTGATGGTATGAACGCCGACTTCTGGGACTATTGGGACGATGCGTTCGCCGTGAATATGGGGGTCATAGGGACAAAACTCATTTCTTCTGTGACTTACGACTCCGGCATTCATCGCAACTCGCTGGAAGGCCAGTTGATGCGACGTTGGCGGTCGTTGGAGCCTTTTGTCCTCAGGAATGAATGAGGCTGCCCTCTTACTCCGTGTTCGTTACCTCAAGGCCGCTCGATGTATCGACTTACGCCGAGTGCTAAAGTCCTCATGCGACTGCCGAGGACGTCCCAGTCATCCCATAAGTCTACTTGGCGGATGCGCACGTCCGCGGCGTGGCCATCACGCCGATGGCTCGCGTTGTCGTTGGTTAAGTTGTCAAAGAACAGGTGCGTTTGCGGCAGGAATTGAACATAGCGAAACGCGCGGCCAATTTCTACGTTTGTTTTTGGCCACGACCGCTCGAGTCCGCTTCTCCATCGAACGAGTCCTTGCCCGTGATGGACAAATTCAGCGTGCGCTATGAGGATCATCGCGCTAGCCGCAGGCCGCTGAATTGCCAACGGGCGTCGGGGGGGAAGAAGTTGCGATACGAGGGGCGGATGTGGGTCGAGGGCGTGGCGCAGGAGCCGCCGCGGAGGACCATTTGGCCGGACATGAATTTGCCGTTGTATTCGCCGAGGGCGCCGGCTGGCGGTTGGTAGCCAGGGTAGGGGAGGTAGGCGCTGGCGGTCCATTGCCAGATGTTGCCGAGGAAGGGTTCAGCGTTTAGATCCACATGGTTCAAGTGTGGCGCCCCGAGCGGCTCGCGGGGAGCCTTGCCGTCCCGGTCGTCTTGCATGACCACGCGGACGTGGGCATGACACGCGCGCGGGTGGACGGGCAGGTTGTTTGGCAGAAGTGTATCGACGAAGGCGCCTGCGATGGGGGCGTTCGCGGCGGCGACTTCCCATTCGGCTTCGGTTGGCAGGCGCGCTCCGGCCCAGCGGGAGCAGGCGTCCGCTTCGTAGTAGCTGATGTGGCAAACGGGAGCGTCGAGCTTGAGCGGACGTGGCCCTGCGAGGGTGAATTCCTGCCACTGGCCGTCGCGGTGAAACCAGTAGAGGGGCTGCGTGAGCTTTTCGGCGTTGATGAAGTTCCAGCCGTCGGAAAGCCAGAGCTCGGGGCGGCGGTAGCCATCGTCGTCGATGAAGTCCAAGAATTCACCGCTGGTGACGGGGCGGCTTGCAAGTTGAAACGCTTCGAGGAAGACGCGGTGGCGCGGCGATTCGTTGTCGTAGGCGAAGCCCTGACCGGCGTGGCCGATTTCGCGGAGGCCTTCGGAGAAGTCTTGCCATAGCGGCGCCGGGGGCGTGGATCGGCTTCGCACTGCTGGACTAGCCAGCAGTGGCACGCTTGATTCTCGGTAGGCCGGCAAGAGCGGATTCTGCCAGAAGAGGTACTTGATGTCGGTGAGGATGAGCTCTTGATGCTGTTGTTCGTGTTGAATGCCCCACTCGATGATGTTGGCGAGCTGAGGATTTTCTTCAATACGGCCGGCGTTGAGGGCTTGTGCGACTGCCTCGTCGATGTGGCGGCGGTAGGCGTACACCTCGGTGAGTGAAGGCCGCGAGAGGAGGCCTCGGCGCGGACGGGGGAATTGTTCGCCGATGGTGTTGTAATAGGAATTGAAGAGGACTTCGTAGTGCGGGTCGAAGACACGGTAGCCGGGCGATGACTTCAACAAGAAGGTTTCGAAAAACCAGCTCGTGTGGGCGAGATGCCAGCGCGTCGGGCTGGCGAACGGGGCGGCTTGCAGGCAGCAGTCCTCGGGCGTGAGCGGCTCGCAAAGCTGCATCGTGAAGTCGCGGACGGTGCGGAAGCGCTGTCGAAGCGAGTTGGACGTCAATGATTCAGAATGTTTAATGAGGCTCATGGTATTTCGAGACCGCGGAGCGAAAGGAATCCCTCCCCTAGCCCCTCCCTTCGAGGGAGGGGGATTTTGGGCCGAGGCCGGCGGGGAGGGCATGGCGTTCTAGGAGCTCAAACGCGAGTTGCAGGAGGATAGCGAGGCAGGCGGCGGGGATGGCGCCTTGGAGGATCAGCGCGGTGTTGTTCAGGCGGATGCCGGTAAGGATGGGTTGGCCATAGCCATTGGCGCCGACCAGGGCGCCGAGCGTGGCGAAGCCGACGTTTAGGACCGCGGCGGTTTTGACGCCAGCGAGAATGGCCGGCGAGGCGAGCGGCAGCTCGATGTGCCAGAGGCGGAAGCGCGGCGACAGGCCGAGGGCCAGTGCCGACTCGTGCAGCTCGGGCGGAATCGTGGCGAGGCCTGTCACCGTGTTTTGCACAATCGGCAGCAGGCTGTAAAGGAACAGGGCGACGATGGCGGTGACGGAGCCGCCGCCGATCGTGTTTAGACCGAAGTAGGCGACGGGGGCGATCAGCAGCACCAGCAGAGCGAGCGCGGGAATGGTTTGCACGACGCCGGCGGCGCCGAGGATGAGACGGCCAAGGCGCGGGCGTTTGGCGGCGAGAACGCCTAGAGGAATCGCCACAAAGATCGCGGGAATGAGCGAGCGGCGGACGAGATCGAGATGCTCGCGCGTGCGGCGGGCAATTTGTGCGGCGGTCGAAGGTTCTTCGACGTTCACGTCCAGGTGCAGCCGGGTGCGGAGGAATTCAGCGGCGGCCTGAGCTTCGGTCGCTTTTCCGGATTGGACGAGGGCGTTGAGCTCACGGGCGTCGTTTTGCGTGATCTGCGATTCCAAGGAGCGGAGCGCGCTCTCGGCCTTGGGATAGCGGCTGGCGAGATCGGCCCGCCACAGGAAAACCGCGTCGTACTGCGGGAAGAAATGAAGGTCGTCGTCCAGCAGCCGCACGTCGAGCTGAGCAAGCTGCGCGTCGGTGGTATACACGTCCATTACGTCGATGGTTCGCGACTCCAGGTAGCGGTAGGCGAGGTCGTGGTCCATGCCTTGGACGTGCTCGTGCGGCAGATGGTAGCGCTGGCGAAGGGCAGGCCAGCCGTCGGCGCGGTTGAGGAATTCGTCGCTAAGCCGCAAGCGGAGATTGGGGTGGCGGGCGAGGTCGGAGATGGTTTGGATGTGGAGCTTTTCGGCCTGGTCGCGGCGCATGGCGAGAGCGTAATTGTTGCTGAAGCCGAGCGGCCGGCTCATCACGGTGCCGAGCTCAGCGAGATGCTTGCGGACGTCGTCGTCGGAGGAAAGGCCGGCGGCGGCGAAGATTTCCTGGCGGAGCGTGCCGGTGAATTCTGGGTAGGCGTCGATTTCGCCGCGGTGGAGGGCGTCGAAGACGATTCGTGTGCCGCCGAGCTGCTGCAGGTGGACGGCTGGGGCGCCGGCGGCGCGGATGGTTTGCGTGGCGAGCTCGCCGAGGATCACCGAGCCGGTGTCTTTTTTCGAGGCGATGCGTACGCCTTTCGCGGGGCGCTCGCTGGGGACGAATGCGAGTAGCAGCAGCACGACGATGATGACGGCGGTGCGAAGCATAGGTGAATCATAAGTGTCACAACAAATGCACAATAGCCGCGGAGTTACGCTCCGCAGGGGAAGCGGTGGGCGGCGTCGTCGCGCACTGCTCCTGCGAAGCGTAGCTCCGCGGCTAACATGGCTTATTGCGACGTGAACTTCATTCTGACTCGATCGGCTGTGGGCCGCGTTGGGCGCGGGTAAATTTCGCGGCGAAGTCGTTAGCGGGGCGCTCCAGCAAGTCGTGAAGCGTGCCCTGCTGAACGATGCGGCCGTGGCGCATGAGCGTGATGTGGTCGGCGAGGTAGCCGGCTTCGGCCAGGTCGTGCGTGACGAAGATCACCGTTTTGCCGAGCGTGCGGAAGATTGTGCGGAGGTCGGCTTGCAGGTCGGCGCGGATCATGGGATCGAGGTTCCCCATTGGCTCGTCTAGAAGCAGGGCATCGGGGTTGAGCATGAGGGCCCGCATGAGGCTGACGCGTTGGCGCTGGCCGCCAGAAAGTTGGCGCGGATATCGGTCGAGCATCGCCGGGGTGAGCTGCGTAAGTTGGGTTAACTCATCGATCCGCTGGGCCGTTTGCTTTTCCGGCCAGCCAAGGAAGCGCGGCATGAGACCGGCGTTCTCGCGAGCGGTGAGATGCGGGAACAGGCCGCCTTCCTGGATAACGTAGCCGATGCGGCGACGAATCGCGACGAGTGAATCTGGCGTGACCGGTTCGCCGTCGAACAGCACGGCGCCAGCCTCCGGCGTGACAAGACCGACGATCATCCGCAGCAGCGTGGACTTGCCGCAGCCGCTGGGGCCGATGAGCACGTGGGTCTGGCCGGTTTCAAAGCGAATGCTAAGCGAGTCGACCACGACGAAACCGGCAAAACGCTTCGTGACGTTTTGTAGCTCGATCATGGGTAATTTTTGCCGCAAATCACGCGAATAGGCGCGAATCAAGGAAAAAGAAAGGAGATGAACAGGAGGGAACAGAGGACTCAGGATTAAATAACTTCCCAAATCTCTTTGGGAAAGACGACGTAGTTCCATTCGGGAATGATTTCATCGAAGGCGAGACAGAGTTGATCGGCGGCGGCGACAATTGACTTCCTGCCCGTTTCGTACGTGCGACGGAGGGTGCGGACGAAGGTGCGCAGTCCGGTCGCGGTCTTCGCCTTACGCATCAGCTGGCGCACTTGTTCCAGGCTCCTCAGGAGCACGCCTTGGCAGACGCGGGTGAGATGAGGAAACAGCCGGTGCTCGATCGGATTGTACTTCGAGCAGCCGGTCGGAAAATGGGCGACGCGAATGCACAAACCCGTCAGGTCGGCGACCCGTCCAAGTTCTTCCTTGAACTGGAGTCGGCGGCAGCCGTTGCTTCCCCCGGCGTCGCACAACAACAGGAGCGTCTCGGCCTGGGGATAGCGGCGGCAACCATAGCAGCGCCAGTAATCGAGCAAGCAATCCCCTGCGAACGCGCTGGTGTCGTGGCTCGCGCCCAAATGCACGTATCCTTCGTTGAGCTGCGGATCGTAAATCCCATGCGGGACGACCGCGCCGCGGCTGTGGGTGGGGAAGTCGTGATCCCAGGCTGAGAGCGGCGCGCTGCAGAGAACTCGTCCCGATCTGGCATAATCCCCCAGAATTTCGCGACGTTTGACGTCCATCGACAGGATCGGCTCTCCCGACTTCGCGTACAGCCGCTTCAGCTCGGCGATGTGCTGGAACTGGGCGTTGCGCTGCGGATGCCGGGTCATGGTTTTGATCTTCTGGGGTTTCCGATAACCCAGACCGGCCTGGTCCAACAAGCGGTCCACAACGGTCACGCTGACGGTGAAGCCCTCGTCGCCGAGGCGGGCGGCGATCTCGGGCCGAGTCAGATTCGTCCACCGCACGCCTTCTTGCATCGGATCGCCCGCCGTGTAGACGTCGATGACCGTCGAGAACGCCTCGACAATCTGGGGCGTGCTATCAAGACAGCACTGGCGGCCCCCCTTTTTTTCGAATCCGACCCGGCGGCAGGTCCGGCGGATGGTCCAGCTCGTCCAAGCCGCGGCGCAGCGTCTTGTAATCGCACCCCAAGAGTTCCACGATGTACGTCTGGCCGCCGTGGCCCAACTTATCGGCTTCGATCGCCGCATACCTGCGGCGATCTTTCTCGTTCAATGACTCGTACAACGCCTTCATCCGCGCTTCGACTTCCGGCGGATACCCTTCAATCAACATCGCACACCTCCGTTCTGACGCACCAATGCCAAAACGGCATTATACGCGATATTGGGAGGTTATTTAATCCTGGGTCCAGAGGAACCGGAGAAAGCGGAATCCTTAATCGTCTCTTTTTTATTCTCTCTGTTACCTCCGTTTTCGCCTGTTTATTCTTTCTTCTCTTC
>JAICUM010000016.1 GCA_025935855.1 Pirellulales bacterium
GTCTCCCTCCTGCCCCGCCGAGGCCGCCGTGCCGTGGGCGACGCCGACGGTGAAAAGCCCCTTGGCGTCGCGGTGAAAGCCGCTGTCGTCCACCGCTTGGCCCGGACTGCGGCTGATCCCCTGAATTCGCGCGACCACCTTGCCGTCGCGCACGTGCTCGAAATTCCCCACGCGTCCCGCGGGAAACCGATGCACATTCGCCGGCAGCGCCGCCACCGCCGGCCACGCATCGGCCGGATCGACCTGCCCGCCAGCCCAGTACACCGCGATCCCGTGATCCGCGAGCCGCTTGAACTGCTCGCACAGAAACACGATCGCCCGCGGCCCGGCACGATCCAAATGGACCACGTCGCCTGAGAGGAGCAGCGCGTCGGCGCCCTCGGAGAGCGCCGTTTCGAACACCTGCTCCGCAGCCAGATACGGTGCCTCTAAGAACGCCTCGCGCAGATGCTCCGGGATCTCGGCCACGCCCGAAAGCGGCCGCTCCAAATGCAGATCGCCGGCATGAACAAACCTGAGCGGCGCCTGGGACATCGCCGAGCCTCCTTGCTAAAGTAGCCAAGTCTCTCCGAGACTTGCACTTCCCACGCGCGCAAGCGCAGCGCGCATCAACGGGATTACGGGCCGGTAGTCTAGCCTAAGTTGGCAAACTCACCAACTCGGCTTTCAGCCAACGCTATCAGCTAGCACTCTGAAACTCGCCGCTGGCCACTGCCCCCACTAGCCGGAGGGCCACCGCCCTCCGGGCCACCCCCAGCGTCGCGCGCGATGGCCTACTCACTTCCGCACAGGAAGTCCGCGCATCCGCGCCGACGCATACCTGGTAAACGCGCTGAATCCGCCTAATTCAACGGCTAGTCGGTCCGCGACGTCCAGGTACTGAGTCTGTGCATCCGGGAACCGCGCCGCCAGGCCGCACGCCAGCAACGCCTTCTCTCCCGGCAAAAGAACCACGTCGTTCAACTCTTCGATGGTCGGGGCCTGCCCGCCACGCAGCAGCCGGGCCGCGAGCGCCTCGCCGTAATCACGCTGGGAAAGAGTGTCGCAGGCTTTCTCGCGCCACTGGGTCGCTGGCTGCGCTTGATCCTGCAAATCCAGAGCAATGCTCAGCGACAATGCCTTCCACGGGTCGTCGAGCGTCTCGGCCAGCTCCTCATCGGCGGCTGCCGCGTCCGGCCTGCCGAGGATCAGCAGGTAGAACAGCTTCGACTGGCCCTTTAGCTCGCCGGCGTCGATTCGTTTTCCGACCGCCGCGTAATCTTCCGCGGCAAACTCGACGATTCCGCGAATGACCGAGGTCACCGCCGGTTGTCGATCCTCGGGCGTCAAGGACGCTTCCCAGCGATCCACCTCACGCATCGCCCCATCCACGTTGTGAATGGCGACCAAGGCCACGGCGAGGTCAAGCGTTGTGGTGAGCGACGGCGTGTTTCCCGCCGCCTCAATGCGTTGCCGGCACTCTTGCACGAGGCGGAACTCTTCGTCGAGCCCCATGAGCGCCGGCGTCCACAAGGCTTGCACCTCGTCGGTCAATCCGCGATCCCGGGCGCCGGCGGCGAACTCCTTGCAGGCGCCCCACTCGGCGCGCGACGCCGCGTCGAACGCCAAGGCCATCCATGGCCAACCCAGCGTTGGATCCGCCGCCACGGCGCGGTGATGATAGCGCCGCGCCCCGGCGGGCGACGGATCGAGCCGGCCACGGAGATACAGCAGGGCGCCGTTGTCCGGTTCCTTTGCCAGGAGCGCATCGTAGGTCGGAATCAGGCTTTTCTTTCCCGCGACGCCTTTGTGCAGTTCTTGAAAGCAGCGATGCCAACTAACGAGCACGGGCCTGCGGCTTAACTGTCGATTCAGAAACGCTTTGAGATCTTCCAATTCAGGCCCCGGCTCTGCGGTCGAGGCGTAGGCGTACAGCAGGGCGTCGTCCGCCGGGTTGAGCAACAGCCTGGACTGGGCGAAACGAATGGCATCCTCGCGCTCGGAATGCTCCAGCGCGAAGTCGAAAAGCTCGGCCGCCGGCTCTGAGAGCACAATCAGGTTTTCCTTCGTGACCTGCTTCGAGCCGCCTTCGACTTTCAGCGTCCGCGGCGCCGGCGTGAAGAGATAATCGACGTGCGGCGCAAACAGCAGGTGCTCGCCCACGCTCACCGCCGATTCGCTCGGCTGGGGAACGGCGGCGTAAAGGACGCGTTCAACCGACATGGGCGTGGCGCCGCCCACATTCACGACCCAAGCGGGCGAATACGTCCAGCGCTGAAAGTAGTTCGCGTGTAGATTGACGTCGAACTCTTCGTTGATCGTGCCGGTCACGTTGACGTGATGCACGCCCTCGGGCAATTCGATGTTGGACGACGCCCGATCCGGAATCTGAATTTTGCCGTCGATGATAACCTTCGCCAGCGGAGCGAACTCATTGCGGACGTACACGGTTCGATGCCGGCGAATGTACTCATTGAGGCTGCCTAAGCCGATGACCGACAAGAACAAGATGAGTCCGACAAAGACGGCCAGTCGTTGGCGCTCGGAAAATTCAGCATTTCGGCTGTTGAAAATGCCAAGCCACGACGACTTTTTCTGCGAGATTAAACTCGTCGGCCTGTGAGCTGCCTTCTCTGATTTCCAGATGAATCGCCGCATCGCGCCGCTTTGTGCCAGCTCCGGCTTTTCGCGCAGCAGGATTGAGCACAGCCGCAGCGCGTCCTCATGCTGGCCGACGCGTTGTACTGCTCAGCAAGCTGGCGCAGACTGGCCAAGGAATGGGTGCGGCCGGCTCCCGGGACTTCCAAGAAGTCGAGCAGCGCATTCGCTTCGACGAGCGATCCTTGCTTGATCCTGCGGACGGCCAACGCTTCGCGGGCCTCGGGTAGCTTAGGATTCAACTCGAACGCGCGCTCGAACAACGGCGTCGCGGCCTTTTCGACTCCCAGCCGCTCGAGTTGTTGGGCGAGTTTGATCCGCAGCTGGGCATCCTCAGCAAACTGCGAGAGAATTTCGACGCGAAACGCTCGCGCTTGTTCGATCGCCTGCACGCTAAGCATTTGGCCGTGGACGTCCAGCGCCGCCTCGGCGGTGGGCGCCGCGCGAAACTGCTCGCGGGCCTCGGCCACCGATTCCTTCTGTGCTTGGGAGAATTTTTCGGCGCTCGCCTGGTAGTGCCGGCGGCAGGAAGGACACTGATCGAAGATTCGCTTCCGCCCCAGCGGCAACACCGGCACGAAGAGCACGACAAACCAGTAGGTCGTATCGTACGACTTCAGATTCCCTGCGCGACCGCAGGACTGGCACACGCCGGAACGGACCACGACGTTCCGCTTTCCGTAGTAGTGCGTACCGACCCCATTGATCGTGGTTGGCATCTGGCTGACGCTCCGAATGGCGGCTCAACAACAACTCGCGGAAAACCATCCGCGGGCGCTAAAAAATACGGCTGGCCGCCGGAAGGCTGAGAAGCTTAAAAGACAGATAGGGTAGCAAGCGGCGCAATCGCGTGCCAGAACGAAATGGAGCGGCGCGGCGTGCGTCGGAAGCATTAAAAACCCGGCTAGTGGTGAGTTGCCGCGCGCGTGAGGAATTTGCCGGAGCCCAGCTTGCCGACGAACTTGCCGTCGCGCGCCTGCACTTCGCCACGCACCGTCACTAAGGACGGCCGGCCTTCGATGGGCCAGCCTTCAAACGCGCTGTAGTCCACGGCCATCTGCTGCGTCTTCGCGGAGATTTTGCCGCGATACGCTGGGTCGTACACCACGATGTCCGCGTCGCTGCCGGCGGCGATGGTCCCCTTGCGCGGGTACAGGCCGAACAGCCGGGCGGCCTGGGTGCTCGCCGCGTCGACGAACGTTTGCAGGTCAATCCGCCCGCGGCAGACGCCGTGCGTGTAGAGCAAGTTCACACGGTCCTCGACCGAGGGAATGCCGTTGGGGATCTTCGTAAAGTCGCCGCGGCCCATTTCTTTTTGGCCGGCGTAGTCGAACGGGGCGTGGTCGGTGGCCACGGTGCTGATAAGCCGCGAACGCAAGGCGTTCCACAGGACAGGCTGCTCGCACTTATCTCGCAGTGGTGGCGACATGACATACTTGGCGCCCTCGAAGTCCGGCTTTTCGGCGTAACTCTTGTCGAGCACCAGGTACGGAATCACCGTCTCGACCCACGCCCGCACACCGCGGAGCCGGGCCGCCTCGACGGCTTCGAGCGCCTCGCGGCAGGAAGTGTGGACGCAGTACACGTGGGCGTCCGTCATTTCGGCGAACGTCATCAAGTGATGCACGCCCTCGGCCTCGACCTGCGGCGGCCGCGACGGCTCGTGCCATTCGGGGCCTGTCTTGCCTTCGCTCAACAAGCGCTTTTGCAACTCAGCAATGAGCGTTTCGTTTTCACAATGGGCCGTCACGATCAGCCCCAGCTCATTCGCCAGCCGCAACGTGCTATACAGCTCCTCGTCGCTGATTCCAAACGCGCCTTTATAGGCCAAGAACACCTTCAGCGACGCAATGCCCCGATTGGCAATCTCGCGAATCGCCGCCTCGGTCGTCGCGTCGAAGCGCGAGACGCCCATGTGAAAGGTGTAATCGCAGGCGCTCGGCTTCCCCTTCGACAGCCACAGCTCGAACGCTGCAAGCGGATCATCGCCGCGGGCCGGGCAGATCATCTCGATGAGCGTCGTCGTGCCGCCGACGAGCGCCGCCTTGCTCGCCGTTTCATAGGTGTCTTTCGCGTACGTTCCCATGAACGGCAGATAGATGTGTACGTGCGGATCGATGAACCCGGGGAACACGTACTTCCCGGCTGCATCCACCACCTCGACCCCGGCGGGCGCCTTCAGCGCCGGCCCGACGGCCGCGATCTTTTCGCCTTCGACCAGCACGTCGCCGACGAAATCATCCGTCGCCGTGATGATCCGCCCGCCGCGAATGAACAGACTCATGCCTTCACCTTCGATTTGCAAAGCAAGTAGGTCCCGATTGCCGCTTCGGGACCTCCGCCGCTCGGAACGCCAAGCTTTTCGAAAAGGTCCCTTCCGGCAGAAGAGACCTACGGCGCACAAGAAAACCGGCGAGGCTACCCTCGCCGGTTTATACGCTTTTCTGTTGCAGCAAGCTATCAGGCGACCTCGACGCGGCCGCTAACAGGATAACGCCTCATCTTTTCTGTAAAGCGGATATTAACCCGCTGCGTAAGCGAGGGCCGACGGCCAATCCTCGCTGACGCTTCGGGTTAATTGCTTACAAGCTGCTGCCCAAGAGGGCGAACGCCTCGTCGCCGTCGGCAACGCCCGTCGCCGAATCGACCCCCGTTTCCAGCAAGTCGTGCGACTGGAACAGGTCGTCCAGGGCCGCGTCCTTATCCGCGGCGTTCACGACGACATTGTCGGCCAGCAGGCTCGCCAGGCTCTTGGCGCCGGTGCTCACCGACTGGTCCTGCGGACGGAACGCCGGTCGCATCGCGGGGCTGCTCACGCTGCTGTAGCTCATCGCCGCCAGCGGCGCCGATCCGCCCTGCGTGAACGCCGCCGTCAGCGGCTGCGACTCGCCGCCGCTGCTCTCCACGGCCAACGCCACGTTCGACGCGGCTGAGGCCGTCGCCACGCTCTGCGACTGGCCGTAGTGCAGGTACCAGTCGATCATGTCCTGCCGATCGACGTCGCCATCCGAATTCGAACTGCCCTGAGCTTGCGTTGCTCCGGTTGGCGTCCCCTGGTTTCGCTGCCAGATCAGGAAGTCGAAACCGTCGATGACGCCGTCCTGGTTGAAGTCCGACGGCATGCCCATGACCGGCGGGGCCTGCGGGTTGATCGGGAACGCGTAATCCTCGACCTCACCGGTGAGCGCCGCGCCGAAGGGGCTGTTGATTCCGAATTCGCCGTAGCGGAACCGCGCGAACACCTGGCTAGCCTGCAGCCCGGACGGAACCGAGATCGTCACGCTGTTGGCGCCTTGGTCCAGCAGACGGTTGGTGACCACCCGCTCGTTGGCGTCATTGAAATCGCCATCGTCGTTCCAGTCGAACCACGCCTGCAAATAGCCGTTGTACCGGCTGGCGGTGACGGTCAGCGTCGCGGTGCTGCCGGCGTTGAGCGTCACGACGCTCACGCCGTCTTCGTCATCGCCAACCGCGTCGTCGCCCATCGCATCGGCCGACGGCACGCCGTCCAGCTCGCCGTCGATGCCCGATCCCAGGAAATACAATCCCCGCAGATGGCGGGCGCCGTTTTCGGCGAGCGTGGTCGCCCCGTACTTCGCCGGCAAATCGCCGAAGTCGTAAATCGCCGCGTCGCGAATGCCGAACACGAGCCCGGAAATCGTGCTGCTGGCCGTCAGATTCACCACGTAGGGCGCGCCAGACATCGGCTGCGTTTGCTGGAATGTGGCGCCGGGGGCAATCAGCCGCACGGTGTGCTGCCCGGCAGCGACGTTGGTGAACACATAGCTGCCAAACTGATTGGCCGTAACGATCTGCTCGGATCCCTCCTGCAAGCCGTTGCCGTTGTCATCGAGGAACACCTGCACGCCGGCGGCGCCCTGCTCGAAGGCGTCCCGAGTGCCGTTGTTGTTGACGTCGATGTAAATCGAGCCGAGCAAATAGCCCGGGTCGTTCTGGCCGCCGCCGCCCACGTTGTTCGCCGCCGGCTTCAGGAAAAAGTTCAGATTCGGCGTCTGCACACCGGGTTGAGCCAGCAGCGTATACGACCCCGTCGAAGGATTCGTCACCGTCCAGCCCGCCGGCTTCGTCACGCCGACCTTCATGACCAGCGGCTCGGTCGTGTTCACCTGCAGCACATACTGGCCGTTGGCGTCGGTCACCGCGGTCGGCTCGCCGGTGTCGAACACGTTGTTCGCGTTGAGATCGCCAAACACCGTGATGCCCGGTAGCGCGACGTCCGTGCCGTTGTAGAAGCCGTCAGCATTCGTGTCGGCGTACACCGTGCCGGAGAGGGGCGCTTGCTGCACATGGCTGGCATCCAACAGAAAGTTGATGCCCGACATGCCGTAGGTCACTTCATTGTCATTGCCGTCCAACCACGGGACGGGGTTGCCGCTCTGATCCACAACCACTTCGTTGGGATTGCCATTGGCGTGATCCCACACCTTGAACCAGTCCTTGGTGATGTGCCACTCATGCGCGTAGTGCGGCATGTATTGATTGGGCGTGACGGTATCGTCCTTCAGTGCGCGGCCTAGTGGGTCTTCGACGGTGATCGTGTAGTCGTCGGGAACGAGGTCGAAGTAAAAGTTGCCGTCGTGGCCGGTGACGAACTGATCGACGATCGTGTTGTCGCTCGTGCGGCGCACGGTGACGGTCTGGTTCGCCGCAAATGCTTCCTGGCTGAGATCAGGGGTCGTGACAATTTCCCCCAATCGGGTCGTGTTAGGGTCGTTGTCAAGATTAACTGACGATTGCACGACGCGGCTGTAGTTGAAGTTGTCGTCTCCATTTTCATCGATGCCGACAAAACCTAGAATCCGCTGACTGTTTTGGGGCACTGGCTGGCCGTGCCAGGCCAATTCCATGTCGGAAACGCCAAACGACGAATCCCGATCCCAATTCTCAATGACTAGCTTCCATCCCTGCTTAAGCACTTGCCCCGGGACGCCTGGTGTGATGTTACCGACAATGTCTGAAGTGCCATTCAATAAGCCACTCGCGTCAAGCACCGGTTCGCCGGTCGTCGGATCGAAGACGATTTGGTCTTCGCCGCGTTCGCCCCAGCTTCGATTTGTGGTAAAGGTGAAAACCAACGGCGCCGTTGCCGGATCCGTTGTGCCGAAGCTTCCGATGTATGGATGTGCGAGCGTCAAGCCTTCCCATTGAAATGTTTGATTCGGCGCTGTCGTTATAGGATTACCATCTGGTACATAATTATTTAGCTCTGAAATTGTGCCGTCGGGAGATACCAGTGCAATTCTTAGATGCTCCAGGGCTTGTTGAGCATCGCCATGGATGTTGAGCCGTACATCCACTGTTTCAACGCTCATCGCCTGGCTGTCAGGAAGCGAGAATTCGACGTACTCGTCACCGCGATAAGACGTGAAATTGCTGAAGTCAGGATTGGCAGCATAATACTCTTCCCACCACTCGCCAAAACTTCCCTTCCCGCCGATGCCGCCGGGAATGATTTGATTGCCGCTTGCGTCATTCGTACGAATCGCCGCCGGCAACGACCAATCCTGCTCGCGCTTCGCCACGAAGGTTGTAAAAGTTAGCTCCGGCGCGAGAGTTTGATCTTTTGTGGTCCATTGTTGGGCTAACTTTACCGCTAGGTCCGCGTCCACCTCGCCATGGCCGTAGCCCATCATCTCGCCATACCGGCCAACGCCCTGGCTCACCGTATATCCTGCCCCAGTAGTCAGCCGGAACGGATCGGACACATAGTGGTCAGACCCGACATTATTCGCCAAAACGGTGCCAGCGTTCTCGAGCGCGAAAAAATTATTTGGATTTGCAATCGGACGAAGCGTGTACATGTCCGGATCGATGGCCAAGCCTGCAACATACGGATCCGGGTCATGGAACAGAGGGACCTGATTAACGATCCAGCTGCTCTGCGTTGAAAGACCGCTGCCCGAACCTGGCGCGCTAAATGGGTCGTTCTGTCGGGCCGAGCGGACGAGAATCTCTTGAACGTCCCGCCATGTCAGGTTTGGGTTGGCTTGCAGCATCAGCGCCACCACCCCCGAAACCATCGGCGCAGCCGCGCTGGTACCGTTCATGCGCGACGTGTAATCCGTGTCGGAGAGGAAGTCGCGATCCGGGTCCAATCCGGTGATCGGGTCGACGCCGGCATTAGCGCCGAAGTCGCCAGTCAGATCCGTCGTAACGATGCCGCTGCCGATACCCGTATCGTCAGCAATGTCAACTGCTGCGAATGATCCTGTCGGCGCCACGACGAGCAAGTTGGCGCCGGCTTCCGAGTAATTCGTAACGGTACCATCCACATTGTTATAGCTACCATCGTGATCTACCCCACCAACCGTAATGACGTAGCGGGTATTGGTGATGCCGTAGCTAGAAGTGTCGAAACTTCCGATGTTGGTAAAGCCCTCGTGGAAGGTGTTGCCGCCGCTATTGCCGCTGGAAAATATGTTGATCATTCCAAGGCCGTTGCGACCAAACAAAACCGTATCGCGCAAAGCGTTCAGCTCCGCTGGTGTAAAGCTAAGAAGCGTTCGCAGATCTGGCGCTCCCCGACCCCAACTGTTGTTCGTAATATCCGCACCAACATGCAACGCGTGGTAAAAAGAATTGACAATCGAATTTGGATCACCTGCATTGGGGTCAGATGGATCTATCGCACGAATGGGAATCAGCGTGACTCCCGGCGCAACGCCCGAACCGCCGATTCCATTGTTGGCAATCGCGCCGATGATTCCTGCCACCGCCGTGCCGTGGAAACTTTCGGGGTTCTGAAACACGGGATTACCCGTGCCCGAGGGATTAAACGCGTCATACGCATCAGCCAGATCGATGTTTGCGGCCAGGTCCGGATGATCGAGCTGCACGCCCGAATCAATGACCGCGACTTTCACGCCGTTGCCAAAGATGTTCTGGTTCCACACCGGCACGACGTGCGTGTCTTCGCCAGGCTTGCCGACGATGGATTGGTAGTCGGGATTCCCGACTTCCTGACCAACATTGGCCAAGTGCCACTGCATCGGGAATAGCGGATCGTTGGGGATGGAAGTGGTATTGGCGATCGCCGAGGTTCCGCTTTGCGCCTGACTGATCAGCGCCTGCCAATACAGCTCATCGGCCGCCGTTTGCGCCGCACCGTCCGGCGTGGCGGAAGAGTAGGACCCGGTGATCACGCCGCCATCGGTAATAACCGGCTGCGGAATGCTCAGCACCGGCACGCCGGTCATGTAGCGCCGGTCTTCCAGCGTCTCAAAGCCGAATTGTTTCTTCCGGCGGCGGCTGACGCCTTCGGGGCGGCGCTTGTTCTTCCGACGGGAGAGGCCGTACGCTGCACGGGGCTGGTCGTTCAACACGTAGTCTTCCTCTGATATTGCGCTGCTTTTTCGCCCTGGAGGTTTTAACACCGGCCGAGCCATGAAGGGCGCGTTCCACTCGCTGGGAGTGCCTGCCGCTCTTCATCCGCCCCGTGGGGACGGCTTCTCGTGGCCTGTCAAAAACTCCGCGCGGGCGCGCAGTGCTCTTAAATGAATGGTGTGGTCTGTTCCGAGGCCATCGGCAAAGGGTCCCTGCCGGAAGGGAGGATGATTGCGCTTCCTAGCGGCGCGCCGCCCCTGTGGCGCGCCTGAGCGGACGCATCCGGCCGTCGCTCAGTTTTGCTGCTTCTCTCCAGAAGCATCCGTCGAAGCGAGATGTCCGTTCGCCTTTCGCCAGAACCGGCGGCCTCTTGCCGCGCTCCTCGCCAAACCGCCGAGCGGCCGCGGGAAGCGCGCAGAAAGTCCGCCAATTCATCAACGGTCCATCGTAGTTGCGTCCAGTTTTTCCGTCAAATTTTGCGCAAGCCCCAAACGCCCGGATTCCCGCACAAATTCCCGCAATTCCCCGGGAACGGCCGCCTCTTCTCAGAAAGCCGCGACCAGTGGTCGCGGTCTTAAAGCCCCGCATGGAATCCGCCGGGGTCGGGAGTTTTTTGCGGCTGGGTGCTGCGGCCAGGTAGAGTGCCATGCCCACGGAGGTCTGCCGACGTGGGCATTAACCCGATCGCTCCATGCCCACGAAGACGTGGGCATGGCACCCCGCGGGTACACGGATAGCTACTTCCCCCCGTCTCCCGCCGCGTCGTCCTTCTTCCCGAACCGGTACAAATGCGAATCGGTCCGCAAAATGACATCCCCGTCAGCCGCGGCGAGGGACGCCATTTGCATCCCATCGACGTCGTTCTTGGACAGTACCTCATACTTCGCGGCGTCGCGGACGACCGTCGTCCGGCCCTCCTGACTCATGAAGTACACGCGGCCGTCGCCCACCGTCGGCGAAGCCGAGTAGTTGCCCGGCATCCGTTCCCGCCATAGCACCTTGCCAGTCGCGGCGTCCAGGCAGCTCGCCACGCCGGTATCGCTGATCTCATACACCCGTCCGCCGCTCACCGCCGGCGAGGGCTTCGCGCCAATCTGCTGCTTCTGTTTCCACAGCACTGACGAGTCGTCGAGCTCGCCGGCGCCGTCCGCCTTCACTGCCCATAGCTGCGGTTTGCCGAAGCCGGTACACAGATACAGCACCTTTCCGTCGAAGACGGGCCGCGCCACGTTTGAGAATCCTGGGCCGTGATCGAGCCGCCAGATTTCCTCGCCGCTCGTCGGATCGTAGGCCACGAACCACTGGGCGCCGGGAATCACCACTTCCTTCCGGCCGTTCACCTCGATCGCCAGCGGCGTGCAAAACGCCTTTTGGTGCTCCGGGTCCTTCGACCGAATCGGCGGCCGGTCCTTTTTCCACACGACGTCGCCAGTGGCGACGTTCAGGCCCAGGACAAACTGCTTGTCGGCCCCGTCGCACGGAATCACCAGCACGTCGCCGCACACCACCGGTGAACTGCCCGGCCCGACGACGTGGTTCAGCTGAACCTGCTTTCGCCACAGGACCTCGCCACTGTCGGCGTTAATGGCCGCGGCGCCGAACGTTCCGAAATGACAGAACACCTGGCCGCCGGCGATCACCGGCGTCGGCGATGCATAAGTGTTGAGACCATGAATAGGCGGCGGCGTGTCGACGCGAAACAGCTCGATCCGCCGCAGCAGCTTCCCCGTGGCCAGGTCCAGTTCCAGCGCCGCGAGCGTGACCGACTCGAACGCCACCATCTGCTCAGCAACCGGCAACGTCTCGACGGTCTTGAGAAGCTCCGCGCGTTTTTTTTCGTCAGCCGCGTGCTCTTCGGCGGTAGTCAGCCAAATCCGCCCATTGGCAATGACCGGCGAGGACCAGCCGCGGCCGTACACCTTAGTCTTCCACTTGAGATTAACGTCCTCCTGCCACTCCACCGGCAGCGGCCCGGCCACGACCCCCTGCCCCGTCGGCCCGCGGAACTGCGGCCAGTCCTCTGCAGCAACGGCCGGCGGCGCCAACGCTAGCACAACGCCAAAGAGCAGGATGTACTTCATCCGTAGCGGCGGCTTCTAGCCGCCGGGAAAAAAAGAAATGACACGGCGGCTGGAAGCCGCCGCTACGAACCGCGTTTATACCACAAAAAAAGCCGCCCCTCTCCAAGAGGGACGGCTTCAATCCATAAAGCCGCGACCGGTGGTCGCGGTCGTCGCGTTATCGATAATCCTAGAATCGCGGCTGCGCCGGCTTATACGGCGGGGTCGCCTGGTGGCCCTGCCCAAACGGAACGCTCGACACCACAGCCGGCTGATGGTTCCGATTCGCCAGCATCGGCGGCTGGCTGTGGCTAGCACTGCTAGCACTCGGCGACGAGCTGATTGGCGAGCTGCTGGCGCCGCCGCGCTCGTTCGGGATCATGTCCTCGCCGATCACCTGCAGCAGCTTCGAGATGCACAGCTTGTTCATGCTGGTCCGCAGGTCGTGAGCCTCGGTCCGCAGCGACTCGTGCATGCTCTTGGGGAGCCGGACGGTGATCACCCGGGTCGGCTCGCTTTCGGTGTCGGCCGCGGGGCGCTTCTCGCGGAGCTTGACCAGCAGCTTCTGGATTTTGTCGTATTGCTCGCTTTGCTCGAATGCACTCAGCTCGTCGAAGGTCGGGAAAGCTTTGCGGACAATGCCTTCCACGCCGAGCACGTCGCGAAAGAAGGCGACCCAGTCGGGGCTTTGACGATAACGGCTTTCGGCCGCTTGAAGGACTTCCTGGTACTTTTCTGTTGATTGGGGGGTTTGCGTAAGCACGGCTGACGTCTCCTTCCGAACAGCGTTTAGGGAGGGCGAAAAATGAAGGCCTTTCTTGACCTTCGAGTGCCTCATCCTGCCGCTATCGTCAAGGAATAGACTGATATCGTTGCAGTGCTTGCACTTACGACGAGCGGACGGGAATGCCTATTTTTGGACACTCGCTGCCAAATCCCTAGGCACGACCCTGCTGCACACTTCTTGTGCATACCACTTTTTCCCATTCGGAAGACTGTCCACTCCAGCCGCTTGCGGCTTAGCGCTCCCAGAAATCGCCATAACCCCTTGCGGGGCAATAAAAAAGGGCGGCCCCAACGGGCCGCCCTTCAAGGTTTTTTAGCTTTTCGCTCTAACTGGACACCTTCGCCTGCGCGATGCGGCGACGCTTGCGTCTTCGCATCACCATCCCTGCCAAATCGGCAGCTAGCACCTCACGCCGCCTTCGACATCTCGTCGCGAACCTTCTCCAACAACCGCTTCGTCAGCAGCACCCCCTCCGTCTCATCCGGATCTTGCCCTTCCCACTCGATTCCCACCCGGCCGTGGTACCCGGCGTCCAGCACGATCTTCATCATCTTGCGGTAGTCGATCTTCGTCTCGTTCCCCTGGTCGTCGAAGGCGTAGCTCTTCGCGCTCACACCCTTGGCGAACGGCATCATGTCCTTCACGCCCTGGTACCGGTCGTACTCGTAGAAGTTCCCGAAGTCCGGCAGCGTGCCGCAGTTCGGCAGGTCGACCGCCTTCATGACGCCCGAGAGCCATTTTCCATCCGAGGAGAGCCCGCCGTGGTTCTCGACGATGACGTTCATTTTTAGCGGGGCCGCGTACTCGCAGAGCTGCCGCAGCCCGTCGGCCACGTACTTCGCCTGCTCTTCCCTAGAACCCTCAGAATGTGCATTTACCCGAATTGAGTGGCATCCGAGGAACTTGGCGGCGTCCACCCATTGGTGATGGTCTTCGGCGGCCAATTTCCGCCTTTTCTCATCTGGATCGCCCAGTTTCACCGGATTATCGCACATTATCAGGACGTTCTTAATTCCCTCATCTTTACAGCGCTTCTGCAGCTCTTTGAGGTACTTCTCGTCCTTCGCCTTGTCCATGAAGAACTGATTGACGTACTCGCAGGCGTCGATTCCGCACTCCCTCGCCTTCGCCGGAAAATCGAGGTTGGTCATCTTCTTGGCGCCAATCGCCTTGTGAAACGACCATTCCGCGAGCGAAATCTCGAATAGCGGCTTCTTCGGCTCGGCTGCTAGCATCGAATGTCCCCCCAAGGCGCCGACCGCCAGCGCGGCCCCGACCCCCGCCTGCACAAACTCCCGCCGACTCCAACCGCCCGATGTCTCGCTCATGGCCCGCCGCCCCAATTGATAGGTAAGTGAAAGTGCCAACGCCGCCGCGAGTATAAGCCGGCCGATGGCGGCTCACAATTCACGGCCGGGGACGGGGTCCTAAACGGGGTCGGGAGTGTTTTGCGACTGGGGACAATAATCTCGCTGGCGACCCTCCAGTCGCAATAGACTCCCGACCACCTTCCGGTTCGCCCCATTGACCACCCACGGTGGCCTACTCGAAAATTGCCCTTCGCAAACCATCAAACGCCGATCGCCAGGAGCCCTCAATGCCCGCCGCCGAAGCCATCACGATGCATGCCGGACGACTCCAAGTCCCCGAGTCGCCCATCATTCCCTTCATCGAAGGCGACGGCACCGGCCCCGACATCTGGCGCGCCAGCGTCCACGTGTTCGACGCCGCGGTGGAAAAGGCCTACGGCGGCCGTCGCAAAATCGCCTGGAAAGAGGTGCTGGCCGGCGAAAAGGCCTTCAACCAAACGGGCAACTGGCTGCCGGACGAAACCCTGGCGGCCTTCCGCACGTACCTGGTCGGCATCAAGGGCCCGCTCACCACGCCCGTCGGCGGCGGCATCCGCTCGCTGAACGTCGCCCTCCGGCAGATATTGGACCTGTACGTCTGCCTCCGCCCGGTCCAGTACTTCACCGGCGTTCCCTCGCCGGTAAAGCACCCGGAGCTGACCGACATGGTCATCTTCCGCGAGAACACCGAGGACACGTACGCGGGGATCGAATATGCGGCCGGCACGCCGCAATCACAAAAGGTGCTGGATTTCCTCGCCAAGGAATTTCCGAAGGAATTCGAGAAAGTCCGCTTCGGCACGAAGGAGAAAACCGACGCGTGGGTCAAGCAGCTCGAGGCCATCGGCGCCCCGCAGCGCGACCTGCCGGTGCAGGTGGGCATCGGTTTTAAGCCGATCAGCTACCTGGGCACGGAACGACTGGTACACAGCGCCATCGGCTACGCTATCAAGAACGGCCGCAAGAGCGTCACGCTGGTCCACAAGGGGAACATCATGAAGTTCACCGAGGGCGCCTTCCGCGACTGGGGCTATCAGGTGGCCCGCGATTTCTTCGGCGCCGAGCCCTTCGAAGGCGGCCCCTGGCATGTCATCAAGGCCAGCAAGGGGGGCGCCAAGCACGACATTATTATTAAGGACGTCATCGCCGACGCCTTCCTACAGCAGATCCTCACGCGGCCGGGTGACTACGACGTCATCGCCACGGCCAATCTCAACGGCGATTACATCAGCGACGCCCTGGCCGCATGCGTCGGCGGCATCGGCATCGCTCCCGGCGGCAACATCAACTACATCACCGGCCACGCCATTTTCGAAGCCACCCACGGCACAGCGCCGAAGTACGCCGGCCAGGACAAGGTGAACCCGGGAAGCGTGATCCTGTCCGGCGAGATGATGTTCCGCTACCTGGGCTGGACCGAAGCCGCGGACATGATCATCCGCGGGCTGAACGGCGCGATCGCCGCCAAAACGGTCACCTACGACTTCGAGCGGCTGATGGAAGGCGCGAAGCTCGTCTCCTGCAGCGAGTTCGGCCGCCAGGTCGCCAAGCACATGGCGGCGTGAATAACCCGCGCCGTGTTGAATTACAACTTGAAAAGTTTCGACCGGAACCGCTCGACGTTCCGCGCATCAACCACGTGCGCGGGCAAGTGAACGCTGCCGCGTCCGCCCGACGGCAATCCCAACGGCTCGCTGCGACATAAGCGATCCAGCATCCCAATGGTTTCATGACCGAGCTCGAACGGATCGAACACAATTGCCGCGGAGATGCGCCGCACGGCAATCGCCTCAATGGCTTCCCGGCTTTGATCGAAAAGGATCGTTTTCGCGTGTCCACGATCGCCCGCCAACGTGAGCAGGTCTTTCAATTCTCCAAGCCCACCGTCGCCGAGTGAAACAACGCACACTTGGCGCGGCCGTGAGCTCAGGATCTTTCCGAGCGTTCGCGCGGCAGACCCTAACTCAGTCGAATTGACGGCAATGGTGACGAGTTGCCACGCCGGCTCGTTCGTTTTAAGCTGCCGGTTGCGCAGACGTAGTTGATCATCGAGCCCCGCGAGCCGCTCGTTGACCGCTGGGCCCGCAGGCGTGAGCGCCACGATGGTTCCCCCGCCGTGCAGCAGCTCGATGGCCGCATCCGCCGCCCGTTTCCCGCTTGAATAATCACTCTTCGACACGCGGCACATGACGTCGTCTTGCGTCGTGTCGCCTAAATACGACAACACCTTCGAGGATCGCGAAAGCTCGCCGATCGCATCCTGCTGCCCCGCCGAACCGACGGGACAGAACGCCACGCCATCGTGCCGCTCAGCAGCCAATCGCTCGAACAGCGCTGCCTGTGGCGCCGCCAGGTTCGATTCATTAAGCGTCTCGACTCGCAGTAGCGATCCGCACTCGCGCGCCGCTGCCGCGGCGCCCTCGATCACGCGCTCCCAAAACGGCCCTGTACCGCCGGTCACCAGAACCAGATCGGATTGCGCCGGCTCCGGCCGGCGCAGCACGTTGACGCCGCTTGCAGCCGTTGCCAACAGAGCTATTCCCGCGAGAAATCCCATCGCTAGCTGAAGCCCCTTCATCACTGGCTCCTTACAGGTTGATGCGATTCAGACCACTTACTGACGCAACTCGAGGCGCCGCCGTTCCGGAAAAACGAGCGCCTAAGTCAACAATCGCCGGTTGACGGCCAGTCTTGGCCAAATTGACCAAAAATGGCTGAATTCCACGGGTGATTGCACTTTCAGTTGGGCGGAGGCCGCGCAAGAGAAGCCCGGAGCGGCGAGCACCGTCGCGGCCACTCTCGAAAAGATGACACCTCTCGTCAGCGTTCCGTCCCATGTATAGAGAAGACGCAGTAGCCGCCCGGACCGCGCTTAGAAATCTTTTCAGAAAATCGGCGTCGATTTGGCGGACGGGCGCGTCCCGCTTGCCTCGACCGCGCCGTCACCGGGAGCTATCCTTGTAAATCTCACGTGGGCCCACCTTGTGAAAGCATTTTCAGCGCTGGACCTTGTACGCGGCGCTAAGCTCGCTGGTTATTCATGGAATTATTCTCACAGGCCATCGACGTCTTTCTGCACCTCGATCGGCATCTTGGAGAGTTTGTCGGCCAATACGGCGCCTGGACGTATGCGGTGCTGTTCGTCATCGTGTTCTGCGAGACGGGACTCGTAGTCACGCCCATCCTGCCGGGCGATTCTTTGCTGTTCGCGGCCGGAGCCATCGCCGCGTCGCTCGGCGTGCTGAATCCGCTGCTGCTAGTGCTGCTGCTGACCATCGCCGCGGTGCTGGGCGACGCGGTGAACTACCAAATCGGCCGGCGGATCGGCCCGGCCGTGTTTCGTAGCGAGAAGAATCGCTACTTCAAGCGGGAGCACCTCGATAAGACGCACGCCTTCTACGAACGCTACGGCGGCAAGACCATCATCATTGCCCGGTTCGTGCCGATCGTGCGCACGTTCGCGCCGTTCGTCGCCGGCGTCGGACAGATGAGCTACGGGCGGTTCGCGGTGTTCAACGTCACCGGCGCCGTCGCCTGGGTCACAATTGGCGTGTACGCCGGGTACCTCTTCGGCAACCTGGAAATGGTGAAGAAGAACTTTTCGCTAATCCTCATCGCGATCGTGTTCGTCTCGCTGCTGCCGGCCGCGGTCGAATTCATCCGATCCCGGCGAAGCCGCAGCATAACGGCGGCGAGCGCCGACCCGTCACTTTCTGAGTAAGCGGCGCCGGCGCCTTTTGAGCCTGGCGATGAACACGCCGGACAGGCTTAGCAGCAGCGCGGCCGACGGTTCCGGAACGGTGGCCGCGGATCCAGCGGCGCTCGTTAAATCCACCCAAAATCGCTCGACGTTATCACCGACACGACTTTCGGACTTTCGCCGATATCGCTCCCGAGACCAGCGCCTTGGCGCTCGCCGCGATTGGCCTTCTATTCATTCGCCGCCGCACCTAATCGCCCGTCTGTTATGCTGGCGGCGTGGATAACAGCCACCCCAAGAAACGATTCTCTCTTGGTCGCGTAGCGCAGCTGGCGTTTCGGGCGTTGGCGCTGGCGATGTTGTTGGCTTTGCTTGTGGGTTGGGTTGCGAGTTATAGGTGGCGACTGGTCGCAAGTCGTAACCGGGACGGCCAATGGCTCCAACTCCACTCCTATTGTGGTAGTCTCGAAATCTTCTGCTTGAATCTCAACACTATGCAACGCTCGTCCGCGTTGCTTCGATCGAGGCCATCGCAATTTCGCGCTTACCAAGCATTTGCGACGGCGCAGGAAAAGTACAGTGAGACATTTTTCTTTCGATTACAGTTTGAAACGCCCGACGTGCAGCGATGGGCCATTAAGGCCCCCTACTGGTTCCTCACCACGCTCGCCGCGATGGCCGCAGCCATTTCCTTCAAGCGCACTTGGCGATTCACCACGCGCGAGTTGTTTCTCGCGACGACCGTCCTAGCGTTGCTGCTAGGCGCTGTGGCTTGGTCAATGCGAGGTTAGGCGCCTTGGGTTATACTTGGAGCATGGCTACCCGGTTGTATCGCGTCTCGTCACTGCTCGCTGCGGCACTGTCAGCATATCTTTTAGCCCAGGCCGGCGGTCCGTTTGTCGCCGCTATTCCGTTGGCGATTGGCGCCTTGCTATCCATCGCGATGCAGGCGGCCGTTCGTCGCGCGCCAGCATTTGCTTGTCAAAAGAAATCCACTCCGACTGAAAGAATCGCCGGCTTCGCCTATTTCGCAGCGGCCTTTGTCATTCCATCATTGGCCGTTGGCATGACCAGCTTGAGGATGGGCCCCTTCGTTTCGCTTGTAAGCGTTTTTGGCGCGGCGTGGCTCATGGTGTGGGGTCTTTCAATGGCCACCCGCCTTTCAACTCCGCCGCCGCCAAGTCGCCTAACGCCCGTCCGCACTTCTCGGCTATGCTAACGGCCAACCCCGAGGGCCAACAAGCGTGCGATTTTCTCTCAAGTGGCTTCTGGCCGGCACGGTCTACGTGGCGGTCGCCGCGGCAGCTTATTCACGCCAAAAGCCGCTCTTTTACATTGCTCTTTGGTTGTTAACTCTCGCGGCCGTATTTTACGCCATTTGTCTTGCCGCCACGGCGCGTGGTCGCCAGCGAACGCTTGCGGCGTCTTTTGCGATTGCGGCGGTCGCCTATCTCGGCTGCCTGGCGTTCGTCGACGCGAACCAAATGCCGATGACCCGCTTACTCGTAGCCGCGGCCGATTTTCGACAACCGCCGAGGCCCCACAACGCCTGGCCGTTGGCCCTCTCCATTCGAGATCTTCTCAGCATTGCCAACGCCGCCGCCACGCTGGCGTTCGGGCTCATGGGTTCGCAAGTGGGCTTGATGGCGTTTCGGGCGACCCCAGCGGTGCGCGATGTGTCCTGATTTACGGCGGTCCGGCAGCTCGATTTGATTTGTGGTCAGGAGGCGGCCCTACAAGAGACCACCCATCGCTTCTAAACTAAACGCTGCAAGCCCTCGTAGCTCAGGGGATAGAGCAGCGGTTTCCTAAGGCGAGTTGAGATTTTAAGAATCTGCGGAATCGTCGGCTTTTCTAGGCTCAAACGCACTTCTCGTCTTCTCTCGATACGTCCCGGAACGTGCGAAACCGACCCGTCGCGGTATTACGAATACCGGCCCCCTCAATTGCCGTTCGCCGAGCCGCGTCTGCCCGCCGATAATCCCACGCTAGCCCACCTACGCCCACGCCTAACGTGGGGCGAGCGGGGGCGGGTACCGTTAGACCCCCGGCGGGAGAAGGTGTGCTAGGCGATGCTAGAGGATCGACCGGGAACGCTCCCCGGCTCCCGGCGTACCCCCGGAATAGCCCGACTATTCGACTACCCGGCTA
>JAICUM010000279.1 GCA_025935855.1 Pirellulales bacterium
ACGTTCGACAGCCAATTGTTCGCCTCGTAGATCGCCACGTTATTGGCGCCGGGCGCGATGCTTGAGCTATTCCCGAAATAATTGACGGCGACCGTAAACGTCGCGTGAGGTGAAGCCGCCGTGTTCGTCCCCGTCAAATCGGAGACGGCGGTCTGCGCTCCCAGCGGATCGGTTGCCGGCGTGAATTCGCCCAGCGTCGTGTCAATGTTGTAAGCGTTCGGCGGAATGGCCATCGACGAGGTCGCCGCTTCGACTTGCGAAATCGTGCCGCCGGACCCGATCGGCGTCCCCGCGCCGAGCCTCGACTTCAGCTTCGTGTAATCGATCTGGTCGAAGTACGACTGAGCGAGAATCTGCGGGCAAATCGCCGCCACAGCGCATGCCACGATGACGCCCCGCCATAGGGCGTTGACTAGCCGGCGTCCGCGCGAGTTGCTGAGCATTCAACGCCCCCTGCTATCAGGCGGACCCGTAAAAGAGAGCCGGCGCGTAAGCCCAGGCCGAGGTCGGCCGCCGGCAGTCACCGTCGAAAGAGGTCCTGTTCCGCAGTTCCGCTCAGCAGCCCCCGCTGTGCGGCGTGTACTCTCCATTGTCCCTGTGTACCGCGGCATTTTCAAGGATTTGGCTCGCTGGGCCGTGTCGCAAGCCGGCGCGATGGGACGGCCTGACGGGGTCGGGAGTCATTTGCGACTAGGAATCGTTGTATTGAGGGAAACTCGCCAGTCGCAAAAAGAATCCCGACCCCTTCGCGGCTAGCCGACCGCTGCGCCGGTCAAGCACTTTTTCCGCCGAAAAGCCGGCCGTTTCATGCCAGCGGCCGGCGGGCCGTTCGTGTTGTCGATTATCCCCGGTCCGCTTAGACTAGCAGGTCTAACCCAGCCGACATGAATGTTCGTTAAGGCCGGCGCCGTCCGCCTTAACCGTCGCTTCGCGAAGCGGCCTCCGCGGCCGCTTCCCCTCGGCGCGCTTCTGCGGCCCCTCACGCCCCTCAAGGCGCCACAAGGTCCCCACCGATGAATTCCTACAATCTGACCCACCTCAAGCAGCTCGAAGCCGAGAGCATCCACATCATCCGTGAAGTGGCGGCCGAGTTTGAGAAGCCGGTGATGCTCTACTCGATCGGCAAAGACAGCTCGGTGATGGTCCGGCTGGCCGAAAAGGCGTTCTACCCCGGCAAGCCGCCGTTCCCCCTGATGCACGTGGACACGACGTGGAAGTTCAAGGAGATGATCGCCTTCCGCGAAAATCTGATCCGCAAGGAGCTCGGCTGGGAGCTGATCGTACACATCAACCAGGAAGGCGTGAAGCAAGGCGTCAGCCCTTACTCGCACGGCAGCAAGGTCCACACGGACATCATGAAGACCGAGAGCCTGAAGCAGGCGCTCACGAAGTACAAATTCGACGCGGCGTTCGGCGGCGCCCGCCGTGATGAGGAGAAGTCCCGGGCCAAGGAGCGCGTGTACTCCTTCCGCGACAAGAACCATCGCTGGGATCCCAAGAACCAGCGACCCGAGCTGTGGAATCTGTACAACGGCCGGGTCCACAAGGGCGAAAGCATCCGCGTGTTTCCCTTGTCGAACTGGACCGAGTTGGACGTGTGGCAGTACATCCACCTCGAGAAGATTCCGATCGTGCCGCTGTACCTCGCCAAGGAGCGGCCGGTGGTGGATGTGGACGGCGCCCTAATCATGGTGGACGATGATCGCATGCCAAAGGAGCAGCGCGACCGCGCGGTGATGAAACGGGTTCGCTTCCGCACGCTGGGCTGCTACCCACTCACCGGCGCGGTTGAAAGCAACGCGACCACGCTACCTGAGATCATCCAAGAAATGCTGCTGACCACGACCAGCGAACGGCAAGGACGAGTCATCGACTACGACCAGAGCGGTTCGATGGAAGAAAAGAAAAAAGAAGGGTACTTCTAAACTGCAGGTAAGGAAGACTCACGGAAAGGCGCGAAGAGAAGAGGGAACACTAATAAGCACTAATCTTCACTTATCAGCATTGGTGCTCATTAGCGCTTTATTAGTGTTCCAAAGAATTTTCCTTCAAGGGGCCCCGTGAGACGTCTTCTGACTGAAATCAAGAAATAAGCAACATGTCTCACCAATCCGAACTGATCGCCACCGATATCGACGCCTACCTCAAGCAGCATGAGCATAAGGAGCTGCTGCGCTTCCTCACCTGCGGCAGCGTGGATGACGGCAAGAGCACGCTCATTGGCAAGCTGCTCTACGAAACCAAGATGATCTACGAGGATCAGCTTGCCGCCATTCAGCGCGATTCGGCGGTGCATGGCACGACCGGCGGCGACTTCGATCCCGCACTGCTCACGGACGGACTGAAGGCCGAGCGCGAGCAGGGCATTACCATCGACGTCGCCTACCGCTACTTTTCCACGGCCAAGCGGAAGTTCATCATCGCCGACTGCCCGGGGCACGAGCAGTACACGCGCAACATGGCTACCGGCGCCAGCACCTGCGACCTGGCCATCATCCTCATCGACGCCCGCCATGGCGTGATGACGCAGACCAAGCGGCACTCGTTCATCGTTTCGCTGCTGGGCATCAAGCACGTGCTCGTGGCGGTGAACAAGATGGACCTCGTCGGCTACTCCGAAGAAGTGTTCGATCAGATCAAACAGACGTACCAGGACTTCGCGGTGCGGCTGGAACTGATCGACCAGCACTTCATCCCCATCTCGGCCCTGAAGGGGGACAACCTTGTCGAGCACAGCGAGAACATGCCGTGGTACGAAGGGCCGACGCTGATGCATCACCTGGAGAACGTTCACATCGCGTCTGACCGCAACCTCGTGGACTTCCGCCTGCCGGTGCAGTATGTGAACCGGCCGAACCTCAACTTCCGCGGCTTCTGCGGCACAATCGCCTCGGGGCGCATCCGCAAGGGCGAGACGGTGATGGCCCTGCCATCGCGGAAGACCAGCCAGGTCAAATCGATCGTCACGTTCGACGGCGAGCTGAATGAAGCTTTTACGCCGCAGGCGGTGACGGTCACGCTCGCCGACGAAATCGACGTCAGCCGCGGCGACATGCTCGTCCGGCCCGACAACGTGCCCAATCTGGCCGACGCCTGCGACGCCCCGATCGTGGGGATGACCGACGAGCCGCACGACCCTGGCCAGCAGTATTGGATCAAGCAGACGTCGAAATCGGCGGCGGGGTCGATCAGCAATTTGCGATACCGCATCGACGTGAACACGCTCCACCGGCAGGAGGCGGACCAGCTTGGCCTGAACGAAATTGGCCGCTGCCATGTGCGGCTCAACCAGCCGATCGCGTTCGACGGCTACCGCCGCAACAAGGGGACCGGCGCCTTCATCGTGATTGACCGCGTGACGAACGTAACGGTCGGCGCTGGAATGATCCTCGACCGCACGGCCTCCGACGCCGAGGATCATTGGGAACAGGAAGCGTCGTCCAGCCTGCAGGCAGAGCACAGCACCGTCTCCCCCGCCGAACGCTCCGGCCGCTTCGGCCAGAAGCCGGCCACGGTGCTGCTCACGGGGCTCACCGGCGCCGGCAAGACGACGATCGCCTACGCCGTCGAGAGGAAGCTGTTCGACATGGGCCGGGCGGTGTGCGTGCTGGACGGACAGAACATCCGGCGGGGCATCAGTCGCGACCTCGGCTGGACGGTGGCCGAGCGCAGCGAGAATATCCGCCGCGGCGCCGAGGCCGCCAAGCTCATGAATGACGCCGGCCTGATTTGTCTGGCGTCGTTTATCGCCCCGGAAGAAGCGGTCCGCCAGAAGGCCGCCGAGGTGATTGGCCGCGAGCGGTTTCTCGTCGTACACCTGGAAGCCCCGATCGAGCTCTGCCGCCAGCGCGACCAGGAAGGTCTGTACAAAAAGGCTGACGAAGGCGAAATCGCCAACTTCCCCGGCGTGAGCGCGCCTTACGAACCGCCGGTGAAGCCGGATCTCGTGCTGAACACCGCGGAGTTGAGCGTGGATGATAGTGTGAAGCGCGTGGTGAAGCTCTTGGAAGGGCGCAAGATCACGTCAGCTTAGGCTTGCATCGCGGCCGGCGAGGATATACTGGCCTACTACTGTGGCGGACGTTACGGCTGTGCAAGAGGCTGCGATGCTGTTCCGCATTCCCGATCGCCGCTGGCTTCGATTCAATCTGCGAGCCATTCTCTTTCTCAGCCTCTGCGTTTGCGCCTACTTTGGCTCCGAGCAAATCGGCAGGCAAGCCGGCGAAAAGCAGCGGTACGATGAATCGTATTTTGTCAAAACGTACCAATTAGGCGATGTGTTGGCCGAGGCGCCGACGGCCCAGGCGCGAAACAAGTTGCTTGAGGAGGCAAGTCAGTTACTCAAGCAGCAGATTCCTTCTGATAACTGGGACGCCGCAATTGACTACGAGCAACGCGGCGAGATTCAACCATTTTCGGTTGAGGGCTGCCTCGTCATCGCGCAATCCGGGGCGATACACGACAAGATCGATCAAGCGCTGCAGCAGTTCCGTCATAATCGATTGAAAGAACGAGATGAGGAGGCGGTAGTAATTTTGGACCGCCTGTCAAAGCAGGCGAACGACGCTACGGTTGTTCTCGTTGAATACCCATCGAAGGAGCCGATGGCGGCGGACGCCGTGGATTCGCGGTATGAGTTGCTTGTCCAGCGCTTGATCGCCGACTATGGGACGCCGCAGTTTTCTGGCAAATGCATTGATCGCAACTTTCCTGCCTGGTCCGCTGCACAATCGCTCTCGACCTGGAAACGAAGTGGCGGCCTGCTTTTCATCGTCGTGCAAGACTGGCCGGAAAAGGGCCGGGTGGTAGCGGGCGGTTGGCTTCCCAACGGCTAACGGCATTTCCATGTGCAAGAAATTGTTTCGCGTAGCGGCGGCAGTCACGCTTCTAATAGCGCTGTGTGTCATCGGTTACCGCCGCGGGTATAGAAAAGGCCATGAGCGTGAAGCGCCGCCAGCGGTTTCCAACGCGCTGATCGTCAAGACGTATCCTGTCGCGGATTTAGTGACGCCAATCGGAGTCAAAGCCGCGGAAGGCAAGCGTGATGGATCGAAATTAGTCGCGAAGGAAGCCGACTTTGATGAGTTAATCGAGCTGATCGTCTCGACCATTGAGCATGACTCGTGGATGGAAAACGGCACGGGAGAAGGTGAGATTCAGCCCTTCCCGTCAAACCACAGCCTTATCATTTCGCAGACGCAACGGGTTCATGAGCAGATCGCCGACCTACTCGAGCAACTGAGAACACTTAGCACAACGATCGAAGCAAAAGATGTCATCCCTTACATGCAATCGGTTGCCGCGAACGGCAAAGGAGCTTCTCACCCGTTTAGAATAATTCAGGGTGACGCGAAGGGCCGCGACGCGATTAACAAGCTCTTCGCGAAGGCGGTGCGCAACCTCTCGTATCTTTGGGGCAGTCCAGAGTTCTACGGCGAGCGGTCTGCCGACGGCGGCCACGATTGGTCCAACGCCGACCGGCTCGCGTGCTGGCCGCGCGCAGGCGGCGTTGCGTACCTCGGCGTCAAATATGACTTCGAAATGGAACACAAGCTCTTAGTTGGCTGGCAGCCAACAGAATGATGCGAACAGATTCCCGAGCTTCGACCGCAAGACCGGTTGCGATCAAGGAGCGTGGATGGCACTTGCGTTGACTAACAAGCGGCGGTGGCGCTTCAGTCTGGCCTCACTGCTCTTCCTGACGTTCTACCTCTGCGGTCTCTTTGCCGGCTATCGCGTCGGCTACTGGGAAGGAAAAAGCGGTGGGGCCAAAGCACGATTGATAGTCAAAACTTATCCGGTCGCTGACCTGATTTCCGGAACGCCTTCGAGCAGCGGCGTGCAAACAATCGACTTCAAAAGTCTTACCGACGTTATACGCGTGACGGTGGCGCCCGAAACATGGAAGGGAGACGGCCTGGGCCAGGGCGAAATGCAGCCGTACCCAGCCAATCTCAGTCTGATCGTCGCGCAGACCGACGATGTGCATGAGCAGCTTTCAGCCATGCTCGGCGCGCTGCGACAAGCGCAGCGCGCCGCCTCGGCAAAAACCAAGAAACTATGAGGCGCCGCCGGCGACTAGCCCTGCAGCTTCGATAGCGCCGCAACCAGGGCCGAAGCCTTCTCGACGCCGCCCACGCGGGCCGCGAAGGCACGTGCCTCGAGCAGGCTGCCCAGGCTCACCACGTCGCTGCCGCCCCCGCCGCCGGCCGGCCGGCCGCGGCGACCGCGACGGCCTGTCGCAACGCCGTTCATTCCGGCCTTGCGCTTCATGGCGGCCTTCACGTTGCTCACGTGGGCCGCACTAATTTCAATGCCTTGCTTCTTCAGGGCGTTGGCCACCTCGGTCGGCCCGGCTTCGGGATGTTGTTCAAAATACGCCCGGACCGCGCCGCTCTTGGAATTGGCCCTGGGTGTGCGAGTCCTCTTCGTTGCGGGTGCCATGCTGAATGCTGCCCTTCGATCAAGGGGGATGGTTCGGA
>JAICUM010000819.1 GCA_025935855.1 Pirellulales bacterium
GAGGAAGTCGATGTGGTGCTCTTCGTCGCTCATCAGCTTCTCGAACAGGTCACGCGTGACATAGTCCTTGACGCCGTGGCAGTAGGTCGCCGCTTCCTGGTAGAGCGCCCGCGCGCTCATCTCGGCAGCGAGGTCGCACTCGATGATCTCCTTGACGTTCTGGCCGATGCGCAGGGGATCCAGCACCTGCATGTTCGGGAAGCCGTCGAAGAACAGGATGCGCGCGGTGAGCTTGTCGGCGTGCTCCATCTCCTCGATGGACTCCTTGCGCCAGACCTTGGCCATGTCGAGGAGGCCCCAATTGTCGAGGAAGCGGTAGTGCAGCCAGTACTGGTTGATCGCAGTCAGTTCGTGACGCAGTGACTTGTTGAGATAGTCGATGACTTTTGCGTCGCCCTGCATGGTTCACTCCAGCTCTTGCAGTCCAAATCGGCCCTGACCGAATTTAGAACGCTTCTAAGTCAGTTTACGAATGAGGGCAACTGACTACACGGACGCAGCCGGGGAAAGCTCAGCCATGGCTGGCGTAAGAATCAGCAGGCCGCGAGGGCGAACTCGCCGGGCTCGGCCGCCTCGTCGTTGGCGGCTACGGTGTGGTTATGCGGGCAGCCCGAGCAACAGGACTGGGCGCAGGGGCCCAGGGCTTCGTCGATGATGGTCTTGATCGTCCGCGCGCAGCGACCGCATTCGGCGCTGCAGCCGAGGCATCCATAGACCTGCTTGGCATGGCGCACGGCGTCGTCGGACTCGGCGACGGCGGCGCGGATGTCGTCATCGCTCAGCACGTTACAGGAACAAACGATCATGGAAGCGGCGGGCCCTTCGGTGATGCGCCATCATCGATATTTAACGGGCCGGCCGGATGCAAAAGGAAAAAGCGGTATTTGAAGCTATTCCAAACTGGCCCGGAAACAGCCTAGAACGGCTCTAAATTTCAGCGTTGCGCTGGGTCAAGATTGGAGCGGATCTAATCGCCGCCGCCTCCCCCACCGTCGCCTCCGCAATCGCCGCCACCACCGCCACTATCGCTGCTGGAACAGCTGCCGCCGTCGGTCGAGCTGCCCGAACTGTCACTGGAAAACCAGCTTCCCAGCGAGAAGCCGTCATAGCTGCCCGAAGAGGTGTCGCCGCTGCTGCTGCCATCGCCGCCCGCCCCCGCGCGGGAGCGCCGCTGGCCGCGATTCTGGAGATGGGTGATCAGGCCGTAGCCGATCGCGGACACGATCCCGGCAACAATCAATGCATTGACCATCGCGTTGCCCATCGTCGTCTCCCCGGCCCGAGCCTGCGGTCCATATCAATTGGTCGCCCGCCACGAAGGTGCCGTTCATTGATCATTCAAACGAAGTATGGAACTCTGCCCCCAAAGGGTTCCCGCGTGTTTGCACGAAAGGTCAAGCCAATGAAGAAATTGCTCCTGACGGTCGCCGCCGTCGCCTCCCTGGCCGTTGCGGCCGGAACCCCGGCCCATGCACAGCGCGGCGTCGCGGCGGGCGTAGCGGCCGGCATCATCGGCGGCGCCATTGTCGGCGGCGCGCTGGCCTCTCCGTATTATTA